>JBPCWB010000552.1:0-2759 GCA_051009955.1 Hyphomicrobiaceae bacterium
GATGTTCGGCCCCACCCTCACATCGGATTGGCAACGGTTACATACTTGTTCGATGGTGAAATGAGACATCTCGATAGCCTTGGGACAGAACAGGCCATCCATCCCGGTGACGTGAACTGGATGACGGCGGGCAAAGGGATCGTTCATTCTGAGCGCTCACCCGCTTCCGGGCGGACCAAGGGTGCGCGATTATTCGGTATTCAAAGTTGGGTGGCGCTGCCCAAAGATCGAGAAGAGAGTGATCCAGGGTTCTTTCATCATGATCAGACAGACCTGCCGACACTTGATGATGAAGGCAAAAACGTGCGTGTGATCGCTGGCTCACTTTATGGTCTGACCTCGCCGGTAAAGACGGCTACCGACATGTTCTATGCCGATGTTGCTATGACGGCAGGCTCGAAGGTTCCCCTTCCTGCCGATCATGAGGAGCGTGCCGTCTACATCGTAGCCGGCGATATTGACATTGCCGGAGATCGATTTGAGGCTGGTCGTATGTTGGTACTTCGTCCTGGCGATCAAATCACAATTACCGCACACCAAGACGCGCGGATCATGCTGCTGGGCGGTGAACCGATGGACGGGCCACGTCACATATGGTGGAACTTTGTTTCCAGTTCGAAAGAGCGGATCGCTCAAGCGAAGGAAGATTGGAAGCAAAAACGCTTCGACACGGTCCCTGGCGACGAGGAAGAGTTCACGCCTCTGCCTGCATAGGAGCGCGCACCCATGAAACCGATCCATATCCGTGACGGAGAAGGAGAACGCCTGGTGTTTCCGGGCGCGATTGAGTTGACGATCCTCGTTCCGGGCTCAGCCAGCAATGGCGCCTTCGCGATCTTCGAAGATGTCGTGCAGCCGGGTGTAGGGCCGCCGAGGCATATTCATCGATCACAGGATGAAGTGTTTTTCGTGCTTCATGGCAGCTTCGACATTGAAATAGATGGTCAGCTCTCGCATGCGTCGGCAGGTGACATTGCCTACGTTCCACGGGGCGCGGTGCACGCATTCAAAAACGTCGGCAGTGAACCCGGACGCCTACGATACACGTTCACACCTGCCGGCGACACCGAAGCAATGTTTCGGGCGTTCTATAACGCGGCTCAGTCCGATGAGCTCGTGCCTGAACGAATGGCGGAAATCGCGGCCCGGTACGATCAGGAGTTCGTCGGGCCCACCTTATGATGTCAGGAGACGACAATGACTGAGGCAAAGAAAGCGCGTGCCGTCGGCATCAATCACGTTGCGTTGGAGGTCGGGAACATCGACGAAGCGCTGGACTTCTATGGTCAGTTTCTGGAGTTCAAGCTGCGTGGCAAAAGTGAAAAGATGGCGTTCATCGATTTGGGTGATCAATTCATCGCCATGGCGAGAGTTGAAGATCAACCGCGCGACCATGATCGGCATTTCGGTCTCGTGGTCGATGACAAGGAAACAGTGGAGCGGACATTAAAAGAGCTGGGAATCGAGATTGTGTCGGAGCGTTTCATGGATTTTTATGATCCTTGGGGAAACCGTGTCGAGATCGTGGGATATCAGGGAATTCAATTCACGAAGGCGGACAACGTGCTTCGCGGGATGGGGCTCGATGATCTAGGGAAGACGGATGCCGCTATCCAGGAGCTGGCTGACAAGGGTATGGGCAAGGTCTAGTTCAATCACCCTTTCGCAACGACTGCTCTTGGCCCGACGCTGAAAAAGCCAATCCGAGCACAACAGGCTCGAAGTTGCTTCAGCTGCGGACATAACGGACGGCGCTCTGTTACAAAACAGGGTAGCTCGGAACGAATTTGACAGCCGTTACAATCCGGAAGTTCTGTTCCACATTCAGCAGCGGACGCGCTGTGCTCGCGGCGAGGTTTTCAGGAATTGACCGATATCGTTGCAAACGTCGGGATTCAATTCATGGCGGAGCTACCGGCGCGCAACTCGGCTGTCATCTCTGTCGCAACGTATTCGCATGCCAGCGAGCTGACGCCCATCCAATTCTCGATCGATTTTGCAAGCTTTCTATCCCCGGTCAAAACGATCTTGCCGCTTTCAATTTCCGACCGAAGTGAAGTGTGGCCCATCCAGGCCGTCGTCATCGACTTCAGGTCAGCAGAGACATAGAGATCGATGTCGTGTGCCGGATCGATCGAGCACAGGTCCACATCAAGGCCCGGTGCAACAATGAGCCACCAATGGCGTAATGAAGGCTTTAGCTCTGGGTAAATGAACTGAATGACAACACGCCTTTTTGGCATCGGCTCGGGATCGAGATTGCGCCGCATGTTCCACATCAGAAGTTGGACATCGAGGTTCTCCATCGCTACATCCGTATCGACCCACCTCTGAGCCCAGGCGCCGATTGATCTGATGATCGGGGCGAGATCCTGGCCCCGTTCCGTCAAATGGTATTCCGGCACGCCATCACGAGATTCTATTCTTTCGACCACGCCGGCGTCCATCAGCTCCTTCAGCCTTTTGGACAGGAGCGCCGGTGACATACGCGGTACTCCTCTTCGGATCTCATTGAAGCGGGTAGAACCCGACAGCATTTCTCCGAGCAGAACGAGAGTCCAACGCGGGCAAATGATTTCGGCTGCCATAGCAACGGGGCAGAACTGACCGTAACCTGATGTGCTCATGGGTGAAACGGTATCACAGGTGCCGTCAGGGAGCACCATCGCATCCGATACAGAATCTGTAGCAGTTTCGGTTCAGTTGCTGCACTGGAGGACTGCTAGGAGTTCCTGCAACGATCTCTTCATTCCCGGCAC
>JBPCWB010000553.1:0-2913 GCA_051009955.1 Hyphomicrobiaceae bacterium
GCCGCCGACTCGGCCTCGATCAGAGCCTGTCGATCCGCGTGTGGGATCTGGTAATAGTCCGGATGAATCTCGTTGAAGGCGAGAAACCCGTGTCGATTTCCACCATAGTCGACGAATGCCGCCTGCAGAGACGGTTCGACCCGTGTGATTTTTGCAAGAAAGATGCTGCCGCGTAGTAATTTCCGGGCAGCCGACTCGTAATCAAACTCTGCTACGCGACCTTCCCGTAGAACCACCACCCGGGTTTCCTCCGGGTGGGTGGCATCGATAAGCATTTTATTTTCGGCCATAGCCATTGTTCCTCGGCGCGCCGGCAAAACCGGGCATCGGGCTGTCTCGATACTGGACAACGTCCGACGCGCGTCGGCTGAGCGCGCATGATTGGTTTGTGTTGTAAGCGTGGTTCGGAAGCAGAGGGCCGAGACGCTTTTCGGCGACGAGCCCTGGCCGGCTGTGAATTGATCAGACCAGGACGAGGCGCAGCTGCCGGCCGCCGGAGAAGTCCGGTCGAGCTGCAGCTGCTCTCTTCATGCCTAGTCAATTCCAGCACCATTCTTTCGGTTTGGTCGTTGGTCGTTCGAGAAAAGATCGGCGCGACCAACGCGTTGGAGCCTCGCATCGAGGCAGACGGTGGGGCCACATGAGCCCGGGGGTTGATTGCGATTGGGAGCCCTTCTTCCGGACCGGCAGCCCATCGCAGAAAACAACAATTCGGCTGACGTGTACTGACATTGGAACCCACACAGACTGCTCAGCCGTTGAAACAGACCTGGGGGAGCGCCCAATTCATGAAGACGCTGATCAGATGGGGTGCGTCGTCGCTGTCGACATCGCAAATCTCAATGCGCTTCGGGCCGAAATGCGTATTTGCGGGCCGTGCTGCGCTCCGAGATTGTCACAGAAATCTCAATGAGACGAACGCATTAGAACTCAACCATACGGTTTCGGCAACCTTCAAGCAAGCGCGATATGCCGCACAAGCTGTTGGCAACTTGCGAAGCCGTTCTATTGATGACCCAAATATGGCAAAGAATACGTTAATGGGCTTCGAGGACGTGGGCGGGGGCTGTTTGGGACGTGCAACGTCTTGCGACAATCTGGCGAGGGCGGCGCGAACTGGGTCACATAACCGGTTCGTCGGCCGGGTGTGCAGCGGCGTTGTTCGGCGCCGCGGTCCTTGGATTCTGTTTTTCTGGGGCCCAGTATGCATTGGCCAGGGACACCGGGGCTGGCCGACTTGCTGTCAGTGACATCACCGCAACCCAGGAGCCGGGATCATCCGTCACGCGGATCCGCATCAGGATGTCGCGAAGCGCACAAATCGGGATTTTTACTCTCTCTGAGCCTTACCGACTTGTCCTTGATCTGCCGCAAGCTGACTTTCGGCTTCAGCGAGATGCCCGTCGGCCCATGGCTGGAATGGTCCTGGACCATCGATTTGGCCTGCTGGCCCCCGGCAAGTCGCGAATCATTCTTGATTTGTCGCGGCCGTTCAAGCTCGTGGACGTGCGAGCAGAGACCGACGCGCTCAGGCGTAGCCTTGTACAACTCGATGTGGCGCCGGTTCCTCGACGGGCTTTCCGGCCGCAGGGCGTGCCGCCGCGGACTCCGCGCACCAATGTCTTTCGGTCTGGCATCTTCGAGGATGCGGCCATGGCCGACCGCCGGCCAAAGTCTCGAAAAAAGCGTCTTGTCGTCATTGATCCCGGCCATGGTGGCCCCGACTCCGGCGCGGTCGGACATGGCGACGTGTATGAGAAGTCGCTTGTTTTGAAGGTTGCTCACAAGCTCGCGCGCAACCTGCGGCGGACCGGTCAATATCGCGTAATACTGACACGCGGGAGTGATGTTTTCGTATCGCTGGCAGACCGCGTCGAGATTGCCCAACGAGTCAAAGCGGATCTTTTTATCTCGTTGCATGCAGATGCCATACCGCAGCGTGGATTCGCCAAACGGGTCCGTGGTGCAACGGTCTACACGCTGTCGTCGCGGGCATCCGACATCGAGGCGGCCAAGTTTGCCGCCAAGGAAAATGCCGCCGATGCTTTGGCCGGTATGATCGTCGCGACAGGAGCTGGCGGCGGTCAGATTGAGGAGATTCTCTTCGATCTAATGAGACGCGAAACCGTGACGTTCTCCCTGAAGTTGCGAGAGCATCTCGTGCGGCGGCTCGCGCGCAGCATATCCATGTCGCGGTCGCCACGGCGCTCAGCGGCGTTTAAGGTGCTGCGACAACCAGGCACGCCTTCGGTTTTGATCGAGTTGGGATATATGAGCAACCCGGCGGATGTCAGGCAAATGAGTAAATCGACCTGGCAGTCGAAGGCGGCTGAAGCCATCTCGGTCGCGGTTTCGGCCTATTTTGATACGCGCGGTAATAGTGCGTACACGAGTATGCGTTAAGCATTTGTGCATCTGGCAGTGTCAGCGAGTTGTCAGATGTGATGTGCCATACACGCAACGGTACTGGCGTAATTGCCTGTTAACTCATAAGGTTGTTGCGCGACTCGGATGTAAATGGCGTCGGGCTCCTGCCACATTGACCGCTACATTGCGGGTTCGAGTGCGCATCGCATAACCAAGCCACACAGGCTGAACTGAAGAGCACATGTCGCAGCAGACGAACAACACCCTTGATCACAGTCAGATGCGACCACAGCCCATGCCCCCGCCGCGCCAAAAGAAGAAGCGCAGGAAGCGGCGCAAGAGCATGCTGCTGAGTGTTCTGGGATTTCTTTTTGCCGCGGGTGTGCTTGCGACCGTGGCCGGGACGTCAGTGGCGGGATACTTCATCTGGAAGGCGTCCGCGGATCTCCCAAGCTATGAAAAGCTGGAGAAATATGAGCCGCCTGTGATGACGCGGATACACGCCAATGACGGTTCGCTGTTGGCCGAGTACGCGCGTGAACGCCG
>JBPCWB010000554.1:0-7560 GCA_051009955.1 Hyphomicrobiaceae bacterium
GGCGTGAAAACACAAGTGGGCTTCAACTATCTTGCCAACCCGATGTTTCTGCTTGCTCGCGACATGGTCCGAAGCGGTGAGCTTGGCGATATCCGCAGCTATCGCGGCATCCATGCCGAGGATTACATGGCCGATAGCGCGACGCCGTTCGGCTGGCGTCACGATCCGACTGGCGGTGGTGTTCTTGCCGATCTCGGCTCGCACGCGCTTGCCACCGCGGAATTCATCGTCGGTCGGATCTCGCAGGTTCTCGGCGATCTGCGTACACACATCACTGCGAGACCCGGAGCCGACAATTCCCTCTGCGACATCGAGGTTGACGATGTTGCCCGCGCCTTCTTGCGCTTTGAGAATGGTGCCAGCGGCAGCATCGAGGCCAACTGGATCGCGACCGGACGTAAAATGCAGCATGACTTCGAGGTGCATGGCTCAAAGGGGGCGCTGATCTTCTCGCAGGAACGGCTCAATGAGCTGAAATACTATGACACGCGCAATGCCGCCGGCCGCCATGGCTTCCGGACGATTGTCGCCGGTCCCGAACATGCGCCCTATGGCCAGTTCTGCGTCGCACCGGGCCATCAGCTGGGGTTCAATGACCTCAAGGCGATCGAAGTCGCGGGCTACATCAATGCCATTGCGGGGCTGGCCCCGGAACCGTTCAACTTCCGATCCGGATTGCGCGTTCAGGAATTGGTGGAATCCATCCAGGCATCGGCCCGAAGTGGCGTTTGGACCGGGGCGCCGACGGTCAACTAATTCCCTTGCCGTCCGTCGGTGACCGCAGCCCGATGGCGGCCTCGGTCGGCGGTATGAGCCAGTTTGTTATCTGTGGCAGTCGTGGCGTCACGGTTTCCAGTTTCCGCATTCGTGTCTTGGTCGGTCTGGTGTTCCAGATTGCCATTGCGCTTGCCGCCCTAGTTGCCGCCACCTAGAAAGGATGACATGAGCGGTGCAGCCGTCACGGGGAGGCAACATGGTCACGACGGTAGAAGTCATCTCGGATGCGATGAAAGAGGTTGGCACGCCCTTCATCACAGGGCATCCGGGTGGCGAGTCAGTCGAGCTCATGGACGCGGCGCGCCAACGAGACATGCGGTTCCTTCTGTTCAAGCAGGAAGTCGCGGCCGCCATGATGGCGGCAACGTGGGGCGAGATCACAGGGTCTCCAGGACTTTGTCTCTCGACTCGCGGTCCGGGCGCCTCGAACATGGTCAACGGTATCAGCTACGCAGCTCTCGACCGGGCACCGCTGATCGCAATCACCGATCAATATGGTCCGGCGACCTACGCGACAGGTTTGCGGCAGCGCCTGGATCAACTCGCGCTCTATGCGCCGCTGGTGAAATGGAACACCACGATCCAGGCGCAAACCGTGCGGCATCAGATGTGGCGGGCGATGCGCGAAACGACTGCGGTCCCGCCGGGACCCGTCCACTTCGACATGCCGCAGACGGAAACGACGCGCGAAGCAGGTGCTTACAATTTTGAGCCGCCGCTGTTGCCCAACATCGTGGCTATCCAACCTGATCGGGCCAGTCTCAAGGAACCATTGGCGATGCTCGCAGCCGCCCGCCGACCGATCATTTTGGTCGGCCTCGGCGCCCTCTGGGCGCAAGCCTCGCTCGAATTGGTTGCTTTTGCAGAGCATCTGACCGCGCCCGTACTCGTCACGCCAAAATGCAAAGGCGTGATCCCGGAAGACCATCAGTTGCGCGCCGGATGTATCATCGGCGGCATCATCGAACGCCAACTGGTCTCGCAGGCGGACCTGATTGTCACGATCGGGATGGACGCGGTTGAGTTGCAACCGAAGGCGTGGCCCTACACCGCCCCCGTGCTCTCTCTGGCAGCGGTCCCCAACACCGATGCAATGGTTCCTGCCGCGACCGAGGTGATCGGACCATTGCGGCAAGTTCTGACAAGCCTCAGAGAATTCGCAGGCGAAGGATCCGGTTGGGGTGAGAAGGCTGCCAAGACCTATCGCGATGCAGTGGTCGAGGCGCTCAACACGCCGAGCACCGGACTATCGCCACAACGTGTCATGGAGGTCGCGCGGGCCGTCCTGCCGCGTAACACCATCGCGACGTGTGATGCAGGTGCCAGTCGCCTGCTCGTCGTCCAGAAATGGGAGTCATATGGACCTCGCGAATTTCTGGGCTCGAACGGACTGGGGTCCATGGGTTATGCGTTGCCGGGCGCTATGGCCGCCAAGATGGTACATCCCGACCGGCCTTGCGTCGCGTTTGTTGGAGACGGTGGATTTATGATGTCTGTGGCGGAGCTGCAAACCTGCGTCCGAGAGAACCTTCCGGTGATTTCCGTGGTCTTCGACGACGCGGAAATCGGCCTCATTCGCGTCAAACAGCAATTGAAGCAGATTGCTCCTTACGGTGTACAAATCGGCGGTGTGAAGTGGGACAAGTTAGCCCAGGGTTTCGGTGCCGACGGCACAATTGTCGAGACCGAGCAGGGTCTGGCCGCCGCTTTGACTGCCGCATTGAAGACGGGGCGCACAACCGTTATTGGAGCCAGGATCGACGGCAGCGGCTACGTCGACCAGTTCAATGCCCTTCGCGAGCTATAGAATCTGATCAACTGAAGCCTC
The DNA here is from genome assembly GCA_051009955.1 of Hyphomicrobiaceae bacterium. GTDB lineage: Bacteria > Pseudomonadota > Alphaproteobacteria > Rhizobiales > Hyphomicrobiaceae > Tectiglobus. The sequence goes on from JBPCWB010000554.1 coordinate 2,606, forward strand.
TCGACCGCATGGCACGTGCTCACAATGCAGGAGCAACTTGGTAACCCCTTCAAATGATACAGCTCGTTCTCGTAACCGCTTAAGCGTAAAGTGATAAATGTGGTAAGGTGCGAGATCGGTATCTGAACAGTAGTTGTTTTCCTCGCACCTGTTCCTTAGGTAACTGTCTTGAGCTTTTGTCAGGTGCAGAATGAACCTACAGGTCGTGGAGAAAGGGACCTGGCGGAGCACAGCTGACACCGGGAGTACCGAAATGGTCGCCGATCCGAAAGGACAGGCTTTAGCCGACACGACCGACGCCTCGCAGGCGCCGACGGCGGAGCATTGTCCGGTGCCGGCGTTTGAACTCTTGTGGTCCGGAAATCTGCCCCGCATCGTTCCCGCACCGACGCCGCGTGAGGCGCTCCACCTAGCCTGGGACGAACTGCGCGACCGCCTCAGCCAGCGCAATGGCTTTAACGGCGAAGATACGGCCCGCATGGAAGAATTGCGCAGAATAATCCATTCACGGGGTCACTGGCGCTCTTCCGATTTCCGTGCAGCAACAACCTTTGATGGCGCGCGCGAAGACACAGCTGCCTGAGGAACACGGGACCGGTTGCTTTTACAGCGTGCAAGTCGTCGCCCGAATATGCCCGTGACGGCCAGCCGAACATGCTGACTGCCCGCGAAGAGACATAACCAACACATCGGGGCGAGCGGCCCACCGTTACCTGCAGATAGTGTCGGATGCGCGCCGTGCGGTATCGTTAACCCAAGGTGCCCGCCATGGTCGGGTCTAAATCCTATCGAATTGCTGTTGTCAGAATGGAGGTTCGGGGTATGCTCGACCTTCGGTTTATGGCAGTCGCGGGTTAAGCGCCGACAGCGCGGCTTTCGATGTATCGGTCGCTTGGCGATCGCGAACTAATTTAAGAACACGACTGCTCAGACATGGCTCGCTACAACGGTATCGAAATTCCTGACAACGATGTGGACCGCGTCATGGCTGTGCGCAGCTATGGAATCCTGCACACAGAGCCTGAGCCGGAGTACGATGACATTGTCGAGCTAGCTGCCGCGATCACCGGCTGCAAGATTGCCTATGTCTCGTTCTTTGACGAAGCATTTTCTCGCCTGAAGGCGCGCTACGGGATCCCGTTAGACCGGCCGGACCGTCCGCGGGAGTTGAGCCTGTGCTCGCCGACGCTTTGCCAGAGCGACATGCTGATCGTTCCGGATTTGAGTATGAATCCGCGATATGCGGACCTTCCGGCGGTGACCAATCCGCCCCATGCCCGGTTCTATTGCGCCATGCCGTTGATCAACCCGGAAGGTTATGCGCTGGGCACGCTCTGCGTGTGGGATCCGCAAGTCAAGACGCTGACGCCGGAACAGCAGCAATGTATTCGCCGCTTGGCTCGCCAACTTCTCTCCCTTCTGGAGATGCGCCGCGCCCTCTTCCAATTGCGTGAGGACCACACGCTGCTCGAAACAGCACTGCATGAAGCAGATGCCGGTCTCGAAATCCGGCAGTCGCTCCTATACGATGTCTTCCCGGAGGAGATTGCGGATCAACTGGTATCAAATCAGCCCGTGCGCCCTCGATACTTTGATACGGCGACGGTCCTGTTCGTAGATTTTGCCAATTTTTCGCACATCGGCGAGATGCTGGCACCCCGCGATCTGATCGACCAGCTAGACGAGTATTTTTCGATGTTCGACCGGGTCATGATGAAATACAGCCTGGTCAAGATCAAAACGGTTGGCGACGCTTATCTGGCCGTGGCGGGCATTTTGCAGCAGCGCCCCGATCATGCGCAGAGAGCGTGCCAGGCCGCCCTTGAGATCGCCGAACTTATGGAGAAGGCGAACAGCACGCGTCGCAAGCTTGGCCTCATTGAATGGCCGATCCGGGTTGGCCTGCATACCGGCAGCCTGATTGCCGGCAAGATCGGACAAAGCCGGGCCACCTACGATGTCTGGGGTGACGGCGTCAACGTAGCCAAGCGGGTCCAGGAAGAATGTGAACTCGGCCGCATAAGCATCTCTGACGCGACGGTTGGACTGGCCAGCCGCCAGTTCAAAACTGAATCGCGCGGTGAGATCGAGGTCAAGAATAAGGGCAAAGTTCATATGCACTATCTGCTCGGGACCCTGAACTAGCCAATCGTCTGTCCAATGGCGTTCGACGGTCACGCATGACGCCAATTCCGACGTCAGCCGCCGGCGTTGGCAGACGGCAGGTGCGTTGCGTCATTCATGCGGCATCCGACACGATTGCCAGATTCTTCAGCTCTGAACGATAAAGATCCTGAGCATCGTTGCCTTTCGGTGAAAGCGCGTAGATGCCGGTACTGACACGTTCGAACCAGCCATAATGATCATCCGCCATGATCCGTCGAGCCGTGGCAACACCGCTTAACCGTGCCACCTCCGAAGCTTTCGTCGGGCCATTGGCCTGCAGAACAGATAAACATCGCAGCGCGTCTTGGCGATAAGCCGTGATCAATCCCCGACGCGTTGCGCCGCCCGTATTTGGATCACCGACACGCTTGGCGAATTCCCTGAGAAGGCGGGCTGACCGCGTTGCAGATTTGCGCGGACTGTAGGGTTTCGGATCAATATGCGGCGTCACCAAACCATCTCGCAGACGAATCGTTAGAAGGCCCAGGCCGAGTCGCCGACAAAGAGACTTGTTGCTCTTCAGGGCCAGGCGGAAGGCTTTGCCGCTGACGAGCGGCACTGCAATATAGACTGCGTCGGTGACCGACTGACGCGCGACGGCTTGATGAAAGAGTGACAGCGAAAAGCCGGTTTTCAGCTCGACAATAACCGGCGGATCTTCTCCGTTGCAGGCAACCACGTCGGCCGCACCCACCTCGGCCTTCACCTCATAGCCTTGGCCTTCGAGGAAAGTTTTGACGGGCTCATATAATTCGGTTTCGCGAAGACGACCTTTGCGCATGGCGCCAACTTAGCTGACTCGCCTGCATTTGCTGAGTTGATCAAGTTCAGCGCATGCCTATGGCCTTGAAGACTGAGCGCAGGGACTGTGAGATGATCCGGCGCATAATCGAGCGACCGACATCCCGTGTGACCTGCTCACCCAGGGAGCGACCGCCGCGCGGGCCGCGACCGAAAATGACATTCGTCCAACTGCTCTTCTTGGCCTCGGCTTCCGCTTCAGCGGCTTTGCGTTGCTCGGCCAGCTTCGCGGACCGCGCATTCAGCATCTCATGAGCGCTTTCACGGTCGACGGCTTCGTCATATTTGCCGGCGACAGGGCTGCGGGATCTTGCATCCTGGCGTTCCGCGGCCGTCATTGGTCCAATGCGGCCGTTCGGCGGGCGAATAAGCGTGCGCTGAACGATCGATGGTTCGCCTCTGTTTTCCAGAAACGAAACGAGTGCTTCACCGACTTTGAGCTCCAGGATGACGCGCTCAGTGTCCAGTTCCGGGTTGGGCCGGAAGGTTTCGGCCGCGGCGCGGACAGCGCGCTGCTCACGTGGCGTGTAAGCCCGCAGTGCATGCTGAATCCGATTGCCAAGCTGCGACGACACTGTATCGGGCACGTCGAGGGGGTTTTGCGTAATGAAGAAGATCCCCACCCCTTTTGAGCGGATCAAGCGCGCAACCTGCTCGACCCGCTCCAGCAGCGCCTTGGGCGCCTCGTCGAAGAGCAAGTGAGCCTCGTCAAAGAAGAAGACGAGCTTCGGCTTGGGCTGGTCGCCAACCTCCGGCAACTCTTCCCACAACTTGCTCAGCAGCCACAACAGGAAGGTCGCATAGAGCCGCGGGTTTTGGAACAATTTGTCTGCGGCGAGGAGATTGACGAAGCCGCGACCGTCGTAGGTTGACTTCATGAAATCGCTAATATCGACCGCAGGTTCGCCGAAGAACTGGTCGGCGCCCTGATCCTCAAGAACCAACAACCGCCGTTGAATCGCTCCGACGGAGGCCGATGCGACGTTGCCGTACTTTTGCGACAGCTCCTTGCTGCGCTCCGACACGGAGACGGCCATGGCCCGCAGATCAGCCAGATCAAGCATCGGCATGTTATCGTCTTCGGCGACGCGAAACATGATATTCAAGACGCCTTCTTGGACGTCGTTGAGTTCTAGCAGGCGTGCCAGCAACAGCGGCCCCATATCGGTAACCGTCGCCCGGATGGGGTGGCCCTGTTCGCCGAACACATCCCACAGGACGGTTGGATAACCTTTCGGCGCAAAAGCCGGCAATCCAACGTCTTCCAGGCGCTTGTCGATGAAGTCTTTCTGCTCGCCGGGCATCCCGATGCCTGAGAGGTCACCCTTGATGTCGGCTGCAAAGACTGGAACGCCGGCGTCCGAGAAACCTTCGGCCAGCACCTGCAGCGATACGGTCTTACCGGTTCCGGTTGCCCCTGTAATCAGGCCGTGACGGTTGGCCAGCGCGAGATCCAGGTACTCGCCCTTGACGCTCTTCCCAACGAAAATCTTACCGTCCTGTAGCATGTTCCAGCCTCTTCAGTGTCCGTGCCAACGCCGGCGCGCGACTCGCTATCGCCCGAATTCCAGGTCCTGTTTGCATATCGTGCCTGGTATTGCAAAGCAGTTGCGCATGCGACCTGGACAAACCCACGGCTTTTGACCGCATAACTGTTTCGTTGCGGATGCGGTCAAAGCCGACCGTCTGGGAGGATCATGTGCGCAAGTCGTGTGGCGAAGCAATGTGTCGACGATGCCGGACTTGGGTCACCCCCGTCGCGGAACAAAAGTCGCGCGATGGCCAAGTCACCGGATGACACACCTCCAGGAGTGGCTTATAAGCCCGGCACTGCCCATTCGGCCCTATCAAAATCTCCCCAGACGTGGCTAAATGCGCAGAATATCAATGCACTACGAGCCGTAGGAGAACGTTATGTCGGCTGCCTGGAGCCCAGACAGCTGGAGATCGAAGCCGATCGTCCAGGTCCCAGAATATCCGGATGCCAG
>JBPCWB010000555.1:0-10056 GCA_051009955.1 Hyphomicrobiaceae bacterium
TTTGTCTACGTCGGCCCGATCGGCGATCACGGCTGGTCCTATCAACACCATGCAGGCCTCAAGGCCGTTGAACAGGCATTCGGCGACAAAGTCGAGACGACCTTTGTCGAGAAAGTCTCCGAGGGTCCGGACTCCGAACGCGTCATCCGCCAACTCGTTCAACAAGGCCATGACATCATCTTCACGACATCGTTCGGCTTCATGAACCCCACGATCAAGGTCGCCAAGCGCTTCCCGAAAATCAAGTTCGAGCACGCGACGGGCTTCAAACGCGCCGAGAATGTCGCGACCTACAATATTCGCTTCTATGAGGGCAGATACGTCAATGGCGTTGTCGCCGGCAAGATGACCAAGTCGAACGTCGTTGGCTACATTGCGTCATTTCCGATCCCGGAGGTCGTTATGGGGATCAATGCCGCCTATCTCGGCGCCAAGTCGGTCAATCCGAACGTCAAATTCAAAATCGTCTGGGTCAGCACCTGGTTCGATCCCGGCAAGGAAGGCGCGGCGGCCAAAGCTCTGGTGGATCAGGGCGCTGATGTCTTGTTCCAACACACCGACTCGCCGTCAGTGATGAAGATTGCCGAAGAAAACGGCATTCGTGCTTTTGGGCAATCGTCGAACATGAGCGCTTTCGGGCCCAATGCACAGCTCACCGCCGCGATCAACAATTGGGCGCCCTACTACGTCGAGCGCGTCAAAGCCCATATGAGCGGCTCTTGGAAATCCGGAGATATCTGGGGCGGGTTCGGCAGTGGCATGCTGAAACTCGCACCCTGGGGTAAAAACATTCCCGAGGACGTCAAGACGCTCGCCGAAGCGACGCGTGACAAGATCGCCGCCGGCGAGTTGCATCCCTTTAGAGGCCCGTTGAAGGCTCAGGACGGTAAGCTGGTCCTGAAAGACGGTGAAGTCATCTCGGACAAAGACCTGTCCGGCATGAATTATTATGTCGCCGGCATCGATGGCACGCTGCCAAAGTAAGTTGTGTCACGCTGGCGTTGCCAGAGATCAATTGCTCTTCGGGTGATGTTCGACCCGGATGCCGCCGGCAATCGGGACGATGTGAAACTCGTCCTCTGTCGCGACGCGGAAAGTTCGCTCGCGGAATTGACCAGCGCCCTTGTCACCGGCGGCGCGGCGGATCGTCAATTGGCCAGGGATACATGTTGTGTGCGTCACCACCGTTCTTCGCGGCAGCACGCTCGCCTGACCGTCGAACACATAGTGCACGGACCGCCGCGATGTGTTTCGAATACGAAACGAAAACGACAACCGCTTTGGACGACCAAACAGCTGGACCGAGAGGTAGCGATGCTGCAGTCGGGCTTTGGCGACACCGACGCCTATTTCCGTCGCATTCGTGAGCAGCATGTTGCGGCGGTGGCCCGGTGACTTGATCCAGCCGGTGACGGCAGCGCGCGCCAGCGCTTTTGCGGCAAACCCGCGCGAGTCCGCATTCAGAGCCAGGTTTTCAGCTGCGAGGCAGTGATTGTAGCCCGCTTCACGGGTGCGATCCGTAAGCCGTCTCCCGTCGGCCGTGTGCGAGAATTTACCGGTGCGCGCCAGATAACGCGCATAGGCACGGGCGGCACGGTCGAGCTGTGGGTTGCGCCGAACGGCTTTCAAACGGTTTTCGGCGCGAAAGACATTGGTTGCTTCAACGATGGCCAATTCGACGGCCGGGAGGTCTGGCGTCATGGACAATCTTGCACGCGCTTTGTGATGAACCACTCGCGGTGATTAAGCGTGCGCCAAGCGATGAGGTCAAGATCGGGTCTTGACCATCAACGCCGCCGCCGACATGCGGTGCAGATAAACACCGCTCGTTCCAACTGATCGACGATGGCTTTTGACTACCACGACGATATCCGGGTCACTTTACGCAACTTTCGGCTGGAGCGTAGCGAAGTCACCGAGCGCCGCTAGCGTCGTTTGCCGGCGTAGCGCTTGCCGCGCTTGCGACCTTTGCCGCATTTGTGGAATCGGACTCGCGGACCATTGTCGATATGAATGTGGTGCAGGCCGCAACTGTAGGTGCCGACACCACCACCATGATTGCGCTTCAGCCAGGCGGCGACGGCGCGATATTTTCCGCGCGGCGGGTGGAAGTCGACGGCGCGACAGGAGGCGTGATAGCTGCGCCTGCCGGTGCCCGCGATGCGCGCCCCGCGGCGAAATGTCGAAATGACGCGGACGTGCCCGAATTTGGCGCGGATCTGGCTGAGGCGATGCCTCAAAACGCCCGGAAGGCAGGACGAGCCGCGATGGGCTGACCTCTTCTTGGCCGATGCTTCGCCGACGGCAAACACCGATGTGCCGACCAAAATGACGGCAATCGCGGCGAGCCTCAGGCTCGTGCTCAATGTACGCATACAACGCTGCTCCAATTATTTCATGGTCCCGTCGGGCGCGCCGATCGATTCGCCTGCTGAAGCGTAAAAATGTCCGACCCGTCCAATGCCGGCGGCGTCATAACCGGTCCGCGTGGCAAAAACCAGACAACAGCATGCGACAAATTGTTTGAATTGAGTGAGTTATGGCATTTATTTCATATATTGAATGAGCATTCGGAGATAAGTGGCCTCGGCAGTTCTGGCGGCCTGGCGCTGGATTGCCGCAAATGCAGGGCAATGTGGCGCGGCAATGAAGTGTGGTGCGGACGGGGAGTGTGGCCCGTCAAGACTTGAGAGATTGCCTCGCCTCAGCTAGTCGAACGATATGAGCGATACACCGATTCTCCCGGGCGACAGTCCCATCGAGCCCGTCGATCTGCGCGAAGCATTGGAAGAGCGATACCTTGCCTATGCGCTGTCGACGATTATGCATCGCGCCCTGCCCGATGTCCGCGACGGCCTCAAGCCGGTGCACAGGCGCATCCTGTTCGCAATGCGAGAACTGCGGCTCAATCCTGACCAGGCCTACAAGAAGTGCGCCAAGATTGTCGGCGAGGTGATGGGCAATTTTCATCCCCACGGTGATCAGGCGATTTACGACGCCTTGGTCCGGTTGGCCCAGGACTTTGCCGTTCGCTATCCGCTCGTCGATGGCCAGGGTAACTTCGGCAACATCGATGGCGATAATGCCGCCGCAATGCGATACACCGAAAGCCGGATGACCGAGACGGCGACAGCGCTGCTCGAGGGCATCGATCAAAATACGGTCGATTTTCGCGCGACCTACGATGCGGTGAACGAAGAGCCGGTCGTTTTGCCGGCGGCCTTTCCCAACCTGCTCGCCAATGGTGCATCCGGGATCGCCGTCGGCATGGCGACGAACATTCCGCCACACAACGCGGAAGAGCTGTGCGGCGCCCTGCTGCACCTCATCAAACATCCGAACGCGACCATCGAGAAGCTGGTCGAATTCGTGCCTGGACCGGATTTCCCAACCGGCGGCGTGCTGGTCGAGCCGCCCGAAAGTATCCTCGAAGCCTACAAGACCGGTCGCGGCGGCTTTCGCTTGCGGGCGAGCTGGGAAAAGGAAGATACAGGCCGCGGCGGCTATCAAATCGTCATCACAGAGATCCCTTATCAAGTGCAGAAGTCCAAGCTCGTCGAGAAGCTTGCAGACCTGATCACCGAGAAGCGACTGCCATTGATTGGCGATGTGCGTGACGAGAGTGCCGAAGAGATTCGTCTCATTATTGAGCCTAAGTCGCGCGGCGTTGATGCCACGGTCATGATGGAGAGCCTGTTCAAGTTATCGGAACTGGAGATCCGTTTCGGCCTCAACATGAACGTTCTGTCCAACGGTCAGATTCCGAATGTTCTCTCGCTGCGTGAGGTGCTCAAGCAGTGGCTTGATCATCGCATCGAGGTTCTGATCCGGCGCTCTGAGTTCCGCCTGCAAAAAATCGAGCACCGCCTGGAGGTCTTGGACGGCTACCTGATCGCCTTCCTCAATATCGATGAGGTGATCCGAATTATTCGCTTTGAGGACGAGCCGAAGCAAAAGCTCATGGCGGCGTTTTCGCTGTCCGACGTACAGGCCGAAGCAATTCTCAATCTGCGTTTGCGGTCTCTGTCAAAGCTCGAAGAAGTGGAAATTCGCGCCGAGCATGAGCGCTTGACGGAGGAAAAGCGTCAGCTGCTTGAACTGCTCGCGTCCGACGATATCAAGTGGTCGACCGTGGCCGACGAAATTCGCGATGTGCGGGACCGGTATTCGAAGAAGACGGAGATTGGACGCCGCCGCACGGCTTTTGCCGATGCGCCGGAGATTGAAGTTGATCTCGATCAGGCGATGATTGAGAAAGAACCGATCACGGTTATTCTGTCGGAAAAAGGCTGGGTTCGGGCATTGAAGGGCCATCAGGACGATCTTGGCCGCGTGGATTTCAAACAGGGCGACAAGCTCAAGACTGCGGTCAAAGCCTATACGACGGATCGGCTTCTGGTCTTTGCGACCAACGGGCGGTTCTTCACATTGGGTGGGGACCAGTTACCCGGGGGTCGCGGCCATGGCGAACCTGTTCGTCTCATGGTCGACATCGAAGAGAACCATGACATCATCGACATCATTGTTCATGTCCCCGGGCGCAAACTTCTGGTCGCATCGACTGCAGGTTACGGATTTGTCGTGGCGGAAGACGAGATTGTGGCGTCGACGCGCAAAGGCAAGCAGGTCCTCAACGTGACCGAGCCGGACGAGGCGCGGGTCTGCGTGCCCGCGGACGGCGATATGATTGCGACGGTTGGCGAAAACCGGAAGCTGCTGGTGTTTACGTTGGGCGAGGTCAACGAACTGGCGCGCGGCAAAGGCGTCATTCTGCAGCGACTGAAGGGGACGGCATTGTCAGACGTTCGGGTTTTTGAGGGCACCTCCGGTCTGACCTGGCTGGACAGTGCAGGCCGCGTCTATACGCTGTCGTTGGAGGATCTCGAACCCTGGTACGGCTTGCGCGCTCAGGCCGGCAAGATTGTCCCGAAAGGATTTCCGCGATCAAACCGCTTCGGTCCGGCGTTCGAGCGGTAGCGGCTCAGCGCGTTGAGGCTGTCGTCGGGTGGACTTGCATTGCAGGACGTCACGGACGCGCTAAAACTCGGCGCGCTCCCAACCGTTCGGGCCGAGATGCTCCTGCGGGACGAATTTGGTCTTGTAGTTCATTTTGCGCGAACCCGCGATCCAGTATCCAAGGTAGAGATACGGCAGGCCCAGGCTGCGGGTATACTCGATGTGCTCAAGGATCATATGCGTGCCGAGGCTGCGCTCAGTCCGGTCGATATCATAGAAACTGTAGACCATGGAGACACCGTCTGACAGACGGTCGCTCAATGCAGCAGCGAGCAACGGGCCTTCCGGCGCTACATCGTCGAGCCTGTTCTCTGGACGCTTGCGATATTCGATGATGGATGTGTCGACGATCGAGTCCTCAACCATCATGGCATAATCGAGCACGGTCATATCGGCCATGCCGCCATCGCTGTGGCGCGCATCAACATAGTCTCGAAACAGGCGAAATTGCTCCGCCGTCGGCCGTGCTGGGACGCGCGTGGCGCTGACGTCGACATTGCGTTTCAGGATGCGCTTCTGGCTCTTGCTCAGTTCGACCTCATCGACCAGAACGCGCACTGACACGCAAGCTTGGCAGCCCTCGCAATAGGGCATGTAGGCGATGTTTTGGCTACGCCGAAAACCACCTTTGAGAAGATTGTCGATCAGCGCCGGCGGCTTGTCGTGAGACAGGTGCGTGAACAGCTTGCGCTCCAAGCGGCCATTGAGATACGGGCATGGCTGCGCAGATGTGACATAGAACTCCGGAAAGTTCTTTTGCTGTTCGGTCATGCCCATCTCATTGTCGCTTAAAGAGCCCTGACGGTCGCCGGGCCGGACGAGCTGCTACTCTAAAACCAGGCGACGGCCATGATCAAGCCAAGGAAAAGGCGGCGTGTGCAACACGATGGGGCATTTCTGGACGGAGTTGGGCGCGATCGCCGCGCTGCCATCGGAAGCATCCAGCCCCTGAATGCACACACTTCGCCGCAATCCGGGCTGAAGACGCGATAACCATGAAGTCAGTATCTAGCGCTTTTGGCGCAACAGTTTCGCCGCCATGGGGGCAAAGTACGTCAAGACACCGTTACATCCAGCCCGCTTGAATGCCAGCAAGCTCTCCAGCATGGTTTTGTCGCCATCAAGCCAGCCGTTCTGAGCAGCAGCCTGGATCATCGCGTATTCACCGGAGACCTGGTAGGCGAACGTCGGTACACCGAAGGTATCTTTGGTGCGTCGAATAATGTCCAGGTACGGCATGCCGGGTTTGACCATGACCATATCGGCCCCTTCAGCCAGGTCGAGAGCGATTTCGCGTAGCGCCTCGTCGGAGTTGGCCGGGTCCATTTGATAGGTTCGCTTGTCACCTTTGAGAACGCCGGTGGAGCCGATAGCATCCCGAAACGGTCCGTAGAAAGCAGATGCATATTTGGCCGAGTAGGCCATGATCTGTGCGTTGGTGTGGCCGTGCTCTTCAAGCGCGCTGCGGATCGCACCGACACGGCCATCCATCATGTCCGAGGGTGCGATGATGTTGCATCCGGCTTCGACCTGAACCAATGACTGCCGCACCAGCACGTCAAGTGTCTCGTCGTTAAGGATCTCGTCTTCGCGCATGAGGCCGTCATGGCCATGGCTGGTGTAAGGGTCGAGTGCGGCATCGCAAACGATGCCGATGTCGAGGCGGCGGTCGCGTACCGCCCGCGATGCCCGGCAAACCAGGTTGTCAGGGTTAACGGCCTCGGCCCCGTCTTCCGAGCGGTCGCCGGGGCTCGTGTAAGGGAATAGAGCGATTGCTGGGATGCCGAGGCCAAGTGCAATTTCAGCCGTCTCCGCAATGAGGTCGACAGTGAGACGATCGACGCCCGGCATTGATGGAACGGGTTCGCGTTTGCCTGTCCCTTCCATCACAAACAACGGCCAAATCAAATCCGATGCCGACAACGTGCACTCGGCATTGAGCCGGCGCGACCAATCGGCCTGTCGATTGCGGCGCATCCGCTGTGCCGGATAGGCGCCCAGCCCAAAGTTTGATTTTTCCATAGCGGTCTACTCTCGATCGAGCCATTCGCTGTTTATCCGTCCTATAGCGCAGTCTGACAGAGCGAGGACAGGAATTTCAAGCCGCACGGTGAAAAGACCAACCGGCGAACAGGCAACGCTAACGGCAATAGTTTCGATATTTGCGGTGTGCCATATCGACGTGAAAATGGTTGCGGTGAGCATCATTGGCTTCCGGGCCCAAGACCGTGCCGAAGATTTTGCAGGCGGAGCGGTGCGCCGCACGTAGGAACGTTGCCTTAGGCGTCGAGGTCGCTGGCCGGCGCTGACTTGCGGGAGCCGGGGTTCCCGATTTCGGCCCCCCGAGATTGCTCCTCTCGGATAGGAAATTGTTGAGCTCATTGCGATATTTGTTGCGTTGAACGCGCGCGCGTCGGGCCGCCCGGCGGACTCGGTCTTCTTCCGCCCAACGCGCCCTCTCTTTGAGGCTCGGACGTCTCACGGGCAGCGGCGGTGGTCCCTGATCAGCGGCCGGGAAGCGAATTGCTTTTGAGGTTTGTTGCGCCAGCGCTGCCGTCGTTGTCTTGCGGGATTGGGACGGCTGACGGGTGTCGCGGGCATTGGACTCGACAATACGAGAGATTTGTCCGTCCACCCGCGATTGTGTGTTGCTCGTCTTGCCAGACGATTGGGCCTCACTGCGCTGTTGCGCCAGCGCCCGTTCGCGTTGCTCCTGCAGGCGCTTTGCCTCGGCAATGATGTCGCGCTGGGTGGGTCCCCAATCCGTCAATAACCTGATCGACTGGCCATTGGTTGTTACAAAACCACCGATATCGAGGGCATTTGCCAAGCCATGCTCGCTGAGTTTTGTCGACGTTCGGCCATAGGCGTTACGGCACGAATACGAGCTCATCACGGACACACGCTTAATGCCAGCACCGAGATGCTTTATAGCCAGCGGTTGCAGTCCCTTCTTCAACCATTTGTCGAGGGCGGCAATCATCCGGCAGTTCACAACGGGTTGCGGCGAGAACACGACCGGATCCTGCTTGCCGATGCTGGCGAGTTTATAGGGGGCAGCAGTACCGCATGGCCCCTTCTTGATAGCGGCCACAGGTTCGAGATTTGCTTTAATCTTGCGCAAGCTGCGTCGGCACAGCGCCTGGGCCTTTTCGATCTCGGCCGTTGTCCAGACGTCAGGTTGGGGCTGCGGTTTCGTTTCAGATGCCGCGGCCGGTGGCCTGGTTGTCGTGTCGCTTGCCGGTTGTTTCGCGCTGTCCAATGGCGCGCCCGGCGGCGGCCCTCCTTGCGCTATGCGTGGCGGAGTTGGCGTGTCGACAAGTGATTTTCGTAAAGCGAGGCGGCGTCCGATACGGGCGGGATTGGCAACCGGGGGCGGCGGCAGGATGGAGGGATCGAAGGGTGCTTGGCGACGAAATCGCCGCTGTCGCTGCTTGCTGGTCAATGCCCGCTGGGCCTCACGAACGGCACTATTCACCGCGGACATCACGCCATCAATCTGCGCCACGGCCGGTGCCCCGGTTCCAAGGCACAAGACAACCACGACAATCATCGTTGCTATCAGCCGTCGCATGGATCCCCCGAGCCAAAGTTCTGACGCCTGCCGGCCATAGCCACTGACCGTATGGAGAATGTCGCAGGATTCGCGCTGATCATGCATGGCGCAAACCGATTCTGTTGTAGTCTTGAGTCCACAAATGGAGAAATTGCGACAGCTGGTCCACAATCCCCAACGCTATGAGATGGGCCGTCTTCTAACAGGGTGAAGCGATGTCCGAAACGACAGATCGCAGAATGACGCTCGTGACGAGCGAAGATGACGCGCTTTTCGTCGAGATCGAGGCCGCTGTTGCCCACGTGGTGCTTGACCGGCCAAAGGTAATCAATGCCCTCAATGACGCCATGAAGTCGACTCTGGCCGAAGCTTTGCCGCAGCTGTCGCGTGATCCAAAACTTTATGCTGTCGTCATCCGATCAGCTACCGATCGCGGCTTTTGTGCCGGAGGCGATGTCCGCGAGTTGACTGCACTCGGTCGCAGCGATCTGGCAGCCGCCAAGCGTTCCCTGGCTCAGGAGTATCGTCTCAATTGGCAGCTGGAGTGCTTCTACAAGCCGACCGCCGCCCTGATTGACGGCATGATGATGGGCTCCGGTGTCGGCTTGACCATGTACAGCACACATCGTGTCGCCGGCGACAATTACGTGTTCGCGATGCCGGAAACGGCCGTCGGTCTGTTCCCCGACGTTGGTGTCGCACACCGATTGGCGGCACTGCCGGACGAAGTGGGCATGTATCTTGGGCTCACCGGCCGCAGTATCGGCCGCGCCGACGCCTATGCCCTGGGATTGGTCACGCATTGTATCCCGGTCGCCAGGTATTCAGAGGTCATTGCCGAACTGGCGGACGCCCAGACCATCGATCCGACATTGGATAGCCGCCATCAAGATCCGGGCCGGGCCCCGATCTCCTCGTATCGATCGGTCATCGCAGAAGTCTTCAGCGCACCGACTGTCGAGGAAATCATCGAGCGTCTGGAGCGTAAAGCGCGCCAGCCATCGGAATTCGATGAATGGAGCAGGGCTGTTCTCACCGATCTGCAGGCGCGATCTCCGACATCGCTGAAGGTGACACTGCGCCATATCCGCGAGTCGGCGTCACGCGATCTACGTCAAACATTGATGGCAGATTACCGACTGGGTTGCCGGTTTCTCGAGGCGTTCGACTTCTACGAAGGCGTGCGCGCGCTACTCATCGACAAGGATGGTCGGCCCAAATGGCAGCCTTCTAAACTCAAAGATGTTTCAAATGCTGAAATTGATGCTTACTTCGCTCCACTCGGAGAAGAAGAACTTGAACTGCCAACCAAAGATTACGTAACCGTCGACCAATAATGATGCACCTCGAAAGAAACAGTTTACGGTAACAAAGCCTTCTGAGAAGGGTGGTTTACTGTTCTTTTACTATATCTATTAGCGTAACATTTAATAAACTCACTCTACATTGCATCCAACCCTGATGCAGGGAGCCAAAAAAATTAC
>JBPCWB010000556.1:0-2794 GCA_051009955.1 Hyphomicrobiaceae bacterium
TCAAAGACCGTATTGGATTCATGCCGCAAGGCTTGGGTCTCAACCTTTACCCCGAACTGACGGTAGAAGAGAATATCGATTTCTTCGCGCGCCTTCGGTTGGTGTCGGAGCGTGAATTGGCTGCGCGAAAGCAACAGCTTCTCGAGATGACGCGTTTGGAGCCATTTCGCGATCGTTCGATGAATAAACTGTCCGGCGGCATGAAGCAAAAGCTGGGGCTGATTTGCACCCTCATTCATGAACCCGAGCTTTTGATTCTGGATGAGCCCACCACGGGCGTCGATCCGGTATCACGTCGTGACTTTTGGAAAATCCTTTCCGACCTGGTTCGCGTGCGAAAAATCACGGCGCTGGTGACGACCGCGTATATGGACGAAGCCAGCCGATTTCATCGCGTCTCACTCATGTATGACGGCCAGGTGTTGGCGGAAGGGGAACCGGATCAAGTCTCCGCCATGGCCGATGGCAGTGTGATCATGCTGAAAAGCGCAACCCAGACACAAGCGATTGAGACACTCCGTCCGGTGTTCCCACAAGTACAGCGGGAAGGTCGATGGATACGGCTGTTTGTGGATTCTGCCGATCCGACGACGGCCGTGGAACGGGTCCGAGCTGTGCTGCTCAACTTGCCAATTGACGACATACGTTCCGGCGACACGGAGCTGGAGGACGCCTTCACGGCGCTGCTGAGGCACCAAGGGTTGACGACCCTCGAAGCAGAAATAACACGCGAGCCGGATGGCAACCGTACAAGCAGTGCGCACGAGATGCGGTGTGACGGCAATACTATCGCCATCGAGACGCAGGAAATGACGAAGAGCTTCGGTGAGTTCAAGGCCGTGGATCGAGTTAGCTTTCGAGTTCGCCAAGGCGAGATCTTTGGCCTACTGGGTGCGAATGGCGCCGGCAAGACCACCGTTATCAAAATCCTGACGGGCATTATGCGCGCATCTGGAGGTGGTGGTAGCGTCGCCGGTGCCGACCTTGCGCGCCTGGGTCGTGCGATCAAACAACGCATCGGTTACGTGTCTCAGCAATTTTCGCTGTACACGGACCTCACTGTCGTGGAGAACATCTTGTTGTATGCCGGCATCTACGGTCTTCGGACGTCCGAGGCTCGTGCGCGCTGCGAGTGGATCTGTGCAATGGCTGGACTCCGCGGCAACACCGATGAGCGCGCGAGCAACTTACCCGTGGGTATGCGCCAACGCCTCGCTCTGGGATGTGCCCTGGTGCACCGACCCCGCGTTTTGTTCCTCGACGAACCGACATCCGGTATTGATCCAATCGGCCGGCAGCAATTTTGGAAGATACTCTATCAGCTCTCGCGCGAAGAAGTGGTGACGATTCTCGTGACCACGCATTACATGAGTGAACCCGAGCACTGTGACCACCTGGTATTGATGCACGCCGGACGCTTGGTGGCCGATGCATCGCCTGAGAAACTGAAGCAGGAAGTAGAGGATGAAGCCGGTCAGATCCTGGAGATCGAGATTTCAGATGCGAATCTCGCAATCGAACGATTGACGGCGGACGGGTTTCGCAACCCGGTCATGTTTGGTCAACACGTTCACGTGTGGTCTAAATCGATCGGCCGCGACATGGTGCGCATCTGCGATTTGCTTAGCGTCAATCGAGCGTCCGTGCGCGTCCTGGACCTGTCCATGGACGATGTCTTCGTTCACAGGATTCGATCACTAGAGCAACCTGTCGATGCATCGCCCGTAAAGGCATCCGCATGAATCTGCGTCGCGCGTTCGTGGTGGCACAGAAGGAGGCGCGCGAAATCGTGCGCGATAGGATCTACCTTGCTCTTGCGTTTCTGTTGCCGGTGGTCTTGATGTTAGTGTTCGGCTACGGCATGACACAGGAGGTACAGAATGTACCGCTGGCGATCATTGACTATGATCGCAGCGCGCTGAGCCGGGATTACGCACATCGTTTCATCGAATCTCGCTACTTCGACTTCAAAGGCTATGTGGAAAGCGTTCGTGCTGCCGAGCCGTTGCTAATCGACGGCAAAGTGCGGGCGGTCATTGTGTTACCGGAACACTTTCAAGAACGACTTTCGGCAGGTTTGCCCGTCAACATTCAGACCTTGCTTGACGGCACATTCACTTATCGATTACGCACCGTTGATGGCTATATCCAAGCCATCAACTACGCCGTGAACGGTGAACTGCAAACGGATTATCTGGTGCGCAGCGCTGGTCTATCGGCAGACCGGGCGCAGATGCTCCTGCAACCATTGCGGGTTGAAACCCGATACCTCTACAACCAGGAGTTGCGGGAGATCTGGTCTATTGCACCCGGACTCGTGATGTTCGTTCTCACGCTCACGGCCCCACTCCTGGTGGCATTGAGTGTCGTTCGTGAGAAAGAATCGGGCACGATTTATAATATCTACGCATCGACCATCACGCGCGCCGAGTACCTGTCGGGCAAGTTACTCCCCAATGTGATTGTATCTTTCATCAACGGCACAGTATTGGTACTGATCGCAGTCTGGTATTTCGGCGCGCCTTTGAAAGGTGGAGTCCTAATGTTCCTGGCGTCGATGCTCGTGTATGTGGTTTGGGCAACCGGCTTGGGATTGCTAATCTCGGTCATGGTACGCACCCAAATGGCGGCAATCATGATCACCGTGATTCTCGTCATGGTCTTCCTCATGCAATTCTCGGGCATGATGATTCCAGTCTCGAGCATGACCGGCGCCAATTACGTCATCGCTCACGCACTTGCGCCGATGTATTTCAACGATGTGGTGACGAATACGTTTTTGAAAGGCGGCGGA
>JBPCWB010000557.1:0-4996 GCA_051009955.1 Hyphomicrobiaceae bacterium
CCAACACGTCCACGACATTGCGGCCGGCGACATAGATCCGGTCCGACACGCTCAAATTGCGGGGCAGTGCCTTTCGAAGGTAGAGTTTCTTTGTCTGGACGTCGTCGCGCAGGCAAGCCGAGACGGATGGGTCGAGAACCGGTAACGGCTTCGGGTGAATCTTGATAATGCACTCATCGGCGTCGAACGTCCGCACGATGCGGCAGTCCTCGCGACCGCCAAAAACATAGCACATGACCTTTTCGAGCGACCTGGCGACGACGTCCTGAGTGCCAGGGGGCAGGGAGCTTTCAGCGACAGCCTGAATTGCTCCCGTCATCGAGATGGAAAGCGCCACGGCCAAACATCTTAGCTTGTTCAATTCATGCTCTCCCAACATGCGACCCCATCCGACCGATCGGAAGTGCGGATGGATGTTAATGCTTCCATGACCATTTGCCAGCGCAAATACGGCCCGGCAGCTCGATCCCCATCGCTTTACCCTCGCGCAATTCGAGAGCATCGTGCCGGGTTAAGATTGCTGCACCTTCGCAGCGCGACCGCACATTGCGAATAACCAACAGTCGAGGTCAGCCTGTTGTCAACGGACGACAACGACAGAGCAGTTGGCGTGCCTGACGACGCGCGAAGCCGTTGACCCCAGTAAATAGTCTTCGAAGCTTGGACGATGTGATGCGATAATGATTGCGTCTGCATTTTTCTCGTCCGCGACGGTCAGAATTCCCTGAGAGGCATGGCCACTTCGCACCTCGATTTCTGTGTCAAGCGTGGTGGACTTGGCGATGCGACTGAGTTCCTCAATCGCCGCGGCTTTGACACGCTCCCCGACTTCAGCAGGAATTTGAACGGCAACGTAGCTCGGGATTGCTTCGATGATGTTGACCAAAACAATCTTGCCGCTCTTGCCGCCGAGCCTCTCTGCCGTGTCCAGCATAACAGCTGCTTTATCTGCATTGCTTACGTCAACCGGCACGATGAGTGTCTCATACATGGCGCATTCCCTTCCATCATCTCGTAAACTCGACTTTCCAAAACCCAGCCCGCACTGTTCCTTGGCAATGTGGCAATGCGATCGCCCGAATCACTCGATCCACAGAACTATATCTGAGCATGTCGGTGTCGATCACGATTGCGCGTCCTCGCCGCCGCGATCCGCGCGACGAATGATAGGTAACCGCGGCTAACGCGTGCTGGCCGAACCAGGAACCGTCAGACATGCGCACGGCGCAAATTGCGATACGTTGTGAGACACACTTCCCAGGAACAGACTGGCGATGTCGCTCAGGCCGCGACGTCCCAGCACGATCAAGTCGACGTCCTTGTTCTTGCAGTAAGCTATGATCTGTTCTGTGGGGCTGCCTGCGCCGATCTCTGCGACAATGTCTTTTGCACCGGCCGACCCGGCAACGTCCTTTGCGCGGCCGACGATCGCGTCTGCAACGCTACGGAGCGCCTCTGCCTCCGTGACTTCAATGTGCTCGACTCTCGCGAGCTCTTTCAAGTCGTCAGGGATGCGGTCGCTGCCGGTCCGTTTCATGACGTGCATAATGACGAGTTGCGCACCAAATTTACTAGCGATTCCGCCAGCAGCCGAAACTGCCTGTTTGGCATGTTCGGAGCCGTCAACCGCAACGAGTACTTTTTTGAACATTTGCGAATGCCTCACTGGACAGTGTCGCCCTTGCAAGGCGACTGCAGGCCCCCGACGATCCGATTATCTGCCGGTATCATACGTGGTCTCGGACAGCTGAAATTGATACGTATCAACACGCGGCCGGTCACGACGCGGTTTGCGTCCGGTTATTCCTTCAAGTCGGAATTGTATTTGGCTTGCCGTGTTGCAGTCTGTGAACCAGAATATCGCTAAGCGTGGCGGTCGCCGTGCTGCACTTTGATGGCTCGGTTCGCGTGGCCAGCGTAACGATTGACAGAACGCAAAGACGCCAGTGCTGAGGCTTGCTCAATAAGCATACAAATCACATCAGAAGTATTGGATGGAATGCCAATGCGCATTGCGACGTTGAACCTGGAAAGCTTGGATGAACCGATCGCGCCACGCGTGCCCATCCTGGTGCCGGCACTCGATCGGCTGGATGCCGACGTTCTTTGCTTGCAGGAGATCAATGGACAAAAGTCACCGGGCGACCAACACCGCACCTTTGCCGCCCTCGATCAACTTCTTGAGGGAACAGAATACGCGGAGTTCCATCGCTCAACGACGACGTCCGGTGATTCGGCTGGAGCGTCGAGCGTTCATAATCTTGTCACCCTGTCGCGCTTTCCGATCGTGTCACAAAGGCAGGTTCTGCATGACTATCTGGCCCCACAACGCATGAAACTCCATACTCCCGCCCCACAGACGGAAGATCTCGTGGAGTTGCGTTTTGACCGACCTTTGCTTCTTTCTGAAGTGGAGGCAAACGGCCGTCGCGTGCACATTATCAACGTGCATCTTCGTGCGCCGCTGGCCTCCCGTATTCCCGGTCAGAAAATCTCGCCGTTTTCGTGGAAATCGGTCGGTGCATGGGCCGAAGGCTACCACGTCTCGGGGTTGAAGCGGGCTGGCCAGGCGCTCGAACTTCGACTGCTTGTCGATCACCTTTTTGATCGCGACCCGCTCAGTTTGATCGTGATCGCCGGCGAC
This sequence comes from Hyphomicrobiaceae bacterium, assembly GCA_051009955.1. Lineage (GTDB taxonomy): Bacteria > Pseudomonadota > Alphaproteobacteria > Rhizobiales > Hyphomicrobiaceae > Tectiglobus. The sequence continues at coordinate 2,645 of JBPCWB010000557.1, forward strand.
TTCAATGTCCAGGATCATGAGACCCCGCTTCGGATTGTCCTGGGTGCTGCGGAAGACACCGGCAACAGCGATCTTGCGTCGCGTTCGTTGATCGTGCTTGACCGGGCCCTACCGCCGGCCAGGCGGTTCAGCGTCCTTCACCATGGTCGACCGCAGATGCTCGACCATATGGTTGCGAGCCATGCCATGTATGGACGCTTCCGTGATATTGTCGTGCATAACGAAGCCCTGGGTGACGAGGCCGTCGGCTTTGCGCTGGGCCTCGATTCGATGGGCTCTTACCATGCCGGTCTTGTTGCCACGTTTTCGTTTTGAGTTGACTGTCGCGCATTCGCACCCCCGCGGGCTCTCGTGCGATTGTCCTTGATCGTCCGGCGTCGGAGATCTTGCAGGCGAAGCTTATGCCAATTCGAGATCAACGCGCTCATAATCGCCTGTGGTGACCGGCAGCACGGACAATGCTCCACCGGTCGGGCACGATTCAACGGTTGACCCGAACAAGATCAGCCTGCGCAAACCTCTCGCGACCATGTCATGCAATTCACGGCCCTCGACAGCCTCGCGACGCCGGCCAAGAGCTCTCGGTCGTCACCGCCCTCGTTTCTCGAGGGAAGTGATGTAGGCGACCAAGTCCTCAATGCCGTCTGGCGTCAGGATGAACGACAGTTGCGGCATGCCGGTATGTATATTGGGGTAGGCAATCCGCCCGTAAATCTGGTCCTTCGAACGGTAGACGGCGACCGCCGCAAAGCTGGGCGGCTGAAGTTTGAAGGGACCGTCTGGCGCAACGTTATGGCATTTTGCGCACCATTTCTGCGCGAGTTTGGCACCGGCGGCCGGGGAACCATCGGCGAGAGCTTGGGTGGCGGCCGCCGTCGAAACGGCAATGGCCAATGCAATCCGTTTGAGCTTACTCATTGCTTGCTCCGCAATACTGCGATCCCATCCGACTGGTCCGAATTGCAGATCGATCGCACCACTTTCATAACCAATTGCTGCAGCACGCACGGTCCTGCACACCAACCGCCGTCGCATTGACCTGGAGCAATTTGGGAATTTATCGCCGGAATTTGGTAAGTAGGGCCCTCGACACCATCGCACGATGCGCCATGAAGGCGCGTCTCATTGCCCAGTCAGCCAGTCAACGTCGGTGTCCGAGGCCGAGTCTCATGCGCGTGCCAGGCGTCCGTCGCATGCGCTGTGTTGCTGCCGGCAGTCGATATGATGGCAATTTCAGGAGGTTCACGAATTCGGTATCAGAGACCACTCTCGATCAGGCAAACGATCTCGATAGCGCAGAAGAAACACTTGAACACTACCGCCAGCGGTCACCTGCACATGATGATGAGTTGCGGGCAAATGCGTGCGCATCGCCGGCTCGTGCCTGCCGCGCCTTGGCTTCAAGCCGATGGTCTAATCGGTGCGAAAACGGTCGGTGCATTTTCCGGCGTCGCGAGGCAAATCGAGCCCAGACGGTCCGAATGAGTTTGGTGACCGAGACGCACGTCATTTGTCGTTCGCAAAACATCATGGTGAGGAAGCCATTGCGGCGGAAGCAGAGAGTTATGATTTGCTGGCTCCGGCTTCGATCAACAGCTCTTCGATTACCTCATATGGCTGAGCACCAACGACACCGTTCCGCCCCGCAACAAAGGTCGGCACGCCGGTCACGCCGTACTGGCGCGACTTCGCCCAATCACGGTCGACCGCGTCCTTGTATGAACGGTTCACGAGGACGGTCTCGGCATCACCACGTGACAAACCGATAGACTGCACGACATTCAGCAAGACATCTGCCTCGTGGATGTTCTGGTTCTCGACAAAGTAGGCCTTGAACAGGGCATCGTGGATCGCGTCACCGCCCGGCTGCGTATCGGCCCAAAGACCCAGTTCCTGCGCCAGGCGACTGTTGTAGGTGTGCGTTCGCGTGCCGTAGGGAAGACCCTCCGCATCCATGCGTGCCTTCATTTGGGCATTCTTGGCGGCGATCGCATCGGATCCGGCGGCAAACAGATCTTCCAATAAGCGGCCTTCCGGTGGCGTGTCAGGATGCAGCGGAAAGTGGATATACTTTGGCGCGATCCGATACGTCTGCGTGAGTTTTTCAATACGCACGGTACTGAGGTAGCACCACGGTCAGACGTAATCGCTGAATATCTCTAGAACCAGTGCTTCGTCGGTCATATGGGCCTCAACACTCCAGGTCATGCATGTACCGCGGTCCCATTCAAGGAGCCGGGCCATCGAGATATCACAGATTCCCTTTGCATAGCCAGTGATGGACGATAATCAGTGCCGTTCATCCAAAACGGCTCGACGGCGGCGACACGGTCTTCCTCGCTCGTTGCTCGA
>JBPCWB010000558.1:0-22263 GCA_051009955.1 Hyphomicrobiaceae bacterium
GTCGCCTGGACCAGCTGTCCGCCCGGCGCATGAATCGAACCCGGCAGACCATCGCTGTCGTACTCCTCCGCCGTGCGGACGTCCATTAGATACGTCGTTCGGGACTCGTCGCCAAGCATATCCGCGGCGCGCTCCGCTGATACGAAGGCCGCTCCGGCTTTCACCGCGCGTTGCTTCGCGCGTTCTTCGCGTTCGGTTAGGTCGGCGTCGCCTCGCTCCTGCGGGTAGATACGCTGTGCGCCGCGATCGAGTTCCAGACCTGCCAGGAACCATCCTTGCGTGCCGTTCTCCAAAGCATAAACCGGGTTCGATACCCCGGCGTCGATCAAGGTCTGTGCGCCCAGAATGGAACGTGTCCGCCCCGCGCAGTTGACGACGATGGGCGTGTCTGGGTCGGTTACGAGATCGCCAATGCGCAGTGCCAACTCGCCATTCGGGCAGCATATGCCGCCTGGAATGCTGAACTTCGTGTATTCGGAGAACGGACGGCCGTCGACGATGACGTGCACAGTTCCCGAGGACTGCATGTCGCGGACCTCATCCGCCGTCAGCCGCGGCGTGTGACGGGCCAACTCGAGCAGCTCCCCGAACGTTTTGCTGGGCACGTTGACGCCGGCAAAAAGTGTGTAGCCGGCTGCGGCCCAGGCCGGCGCGCCGCCGTCCATGACCGTGACCGACTGATAGCCAAGGGCTTCGGCGCGCTTCGCCGCCAGATCGGAGAGACCATCGCCGGCGTCGATCAGAACCATTCTGACCGCCGGGTTGGGTGCAATGTTCACGACCCTTCGCTCGAACGTGCTGTAGGGGGCGGGCAGCGCAAAGAAGGGGTGCGCCTCGCCATACTGCCCGTGTTCGCGCACGTCCAGGAATGCAATCTCTTGCGGATCGGACAACCACGATTTGACGTCTTGGGGAGAGGCGAGGTGAACCATGTGGACCTTCCATTCGAAAGTGAGACTCGAGGCAACGGCTGAGTCAACTGCTCTATGCCTGCATCAGTTCGAAGCCGCCGATACGGCATGATGTCAGCAGTTCCGGCTTCAGGGTCAGGCCGTGGCCGGGGGTCTCGGGCGGGCGAATGTACCCGTCGATGGGCACCACGGGTTCCACCCAGATGTCATCGTTCCAGTCCATATACTCGAGGTAATTGGCATTCGGAATCGACGCCATGAGATGCACCGTCAATTCATGGAACAAATGTGGGGCGATCTGAATGCCCCAGGTTTCAGCGACAGCTGCAATCTTTCGCAACTCGGTCAGTCCGCCGCGTTGGTGGTCCGGCTGGAGAATGGGCGACGACGGTGTCTTGAAAAACGGCCTCAGATCGTATCGCGTGAAATGACTTTCACCGCCAACGACACGAGTGGTCAGGGCATCGGCGACGCGTTGGTAACCGTCGAAATCCTCACATACGACCGGTTCTTCAAGCCAATAGATATCGAGCTCATCCAGGTGTCGACCCGCCTGAATAGCGGTATCGGCGGTCCAGCCCATGTTCACGTCAATCATGATCTCGATATCGTCACCAAGTGCACTGCGCATCGCCGCCGCATTCTTGATGTCCTCGCGCCAAGGCCGGATGTAGGCAACCTGCATCTTGATGGCCTTGAGGCCCATGTCGGTGAAGTGCTGCGCGCGCGCAATCATGCCATCGCGTCCGAGGCCGCGCCAACAACCCGAACCGTAGGCTGGAATTGCGTCCCGGCATTTGCCCCAGAGACGATAAAGCGGAAGATCAGCGCGCTGGCCGACGATATCCCATAACGCCACGTCGACGGCGGAAATGCACCATGTTGCTATTCCACCGCGACCCATCCAATAGGTGGACTTCCAAAGATCCTGCCAGATGCCTTCGACTTCCGTCGCATCGCGACCAAGCAGGCGCGGGCCGATCATCTCCTTCAGACAAGCGTCGAGCGTGTGCAAGCCTCCCGAGAGCGGCTGCAGGTAGCCCATGCCCGTCAAGCCACCTTTGGTTTCTATGTTGAGAATGACGAACTCGCGATGGGTCGGCGGCATGATGCCGTTGGCCGGTGGTTCGCCCGACCATGGCACCTCAAGCAGCGTCGTGCGAATGGCAGTGATCGTCGTATCGGTCATCGTGTTGCCTGGCCTTTTGCGGATCGTTCGCTATCGCAGGGGCTGAATTTTTGCATAGCGCCGCGGCTTATGCCAACGTGGCATTGCGACGATCAGCTCAGGGATGGTGGAGTCGTCGCGGTTCGGTTATGGGCAGGGACAACAGGCGGGAGCGTGCATAATGGGTCCGTTGGCAGGTATCAAAGTTGTCGAGTTCGCGGGTATTGGGCCAGGCCCTTTCTGTTGCATGCTGTTGGCTGACATGGGCGCCGACGTCCTTCGCGTGGACCGCGCAGACCGCGTTGGCTCAGACGCCATGGAGCCACGGTATAATACGCTGCTTCGCAGCCGCAAAAACGTCGCGCTCGATCTGAAATCAGATGACGGCAAAGAGGTTGCGCTGAAGTTGTGCGCAAGTGCCGATATCCTAATCGAAGGTTTTCGACCCGGCGTCATGGAACGCCTGGGGCTGGGGCCGGACGCCGTGTGGGCACGGAACAAGAAGCTTGTCTTTGGCCGCATGACGGGCTGGGGGCAGGACGGCCCGATTGCCCATACGGCAGGCCACGACATCAACTATATCGCGCTTTCCGGGGCGCTCTATTCCATCGGCACAAAAGACAGCGGCCCGATTCCTCCACTCAATCTCGTCGGCGACTTCGGGGGCGGCGCATTGTATCTGGCGATGGGCGTCCTGGCCGCGCATATCGAAGCCCAGAAGAGCGGGACCGGTCAAGTTGTCGACGCTTCAATGGTCGAGGGCGCCGCGTCGCTGATGACGTCGGCTTACGGTGTCCTGGCTGAAGGCAGCTGGAATGAGCAACGCGCAACCAATCGCCTCGACGGCGGGTCACATTTTTACGGAACGTTCGAGACCAGTGATGGCGAGCACATGGGCATCGGATCGATCGAACCTCAATTTTATGCCATGCTGCTGGAGAAGCTGGGGCTCGCTGAGGCCGCGCTGCCTGCGCAGATGGATCGGGGGCAATGGCCGAACCTCCGGGACAGAATCGCCGAAGTGTTCAAGACGAAAACACGCGCCGAGTGGAGCGAGATCTTCGCTGGCAGCGATGCCTGCGTTGCGCCGGTCTTACGCATGAGCGAGGCGATGCGGCACCCGCATAACGTTGCGCGCGGCAGCTTCGTCGACGTCGAGGGAGTCGATCAGCCCGGGCCTGCACCGAAGTTTTCGCGCACCCCGAATACGCCGCCAACGCGGTGTGCATACGCCGGCGAGCACACGCGTGAGAGCCTCGCAGCGTGGGGTCTGGCGGACGCGGAGATCGCGCGCCTCATGGCAAGTGGAGCCGCGCGACAGCGCTGAGGCCCACGTAGCGCGCGATCTTGTTTCATCGGCCGTGATAGGGATGCGCTAACTTTGGTTGCACCCTTCACGATATGCGCGCGTCACAATTGCTTGATCAGGTGCAGGGTGCGCTGTTGCGCCGCGCCTTGGGCCTCCCACAGGTGTGATGCGCCGTTGAGCGCTGATCACCTGGCCATGTGGTCGACTGCCTGCGAGATCAAAAATATAATCTAAGTTTATTAAACGGTCTTAATAGGTATTATTATATATAATAAAGGATAATAATCTGATGGCGTGAATTAAAAACTCTATTTGACGTCGGTCCTGCGTCTTTTATATTGAGAATATAATTCACGTTTCCGGCACGAAACATCCATGATTGCATTCTTGATCGACAAAACTGGTCGCGAATGGGCTCAGCTCAGTTTGCGACGGTCCGAAAAGTTTGACGACCTACTAGTAGGACGATCAGGACTTGAGGCATTTGTCTGTGACACCGGCGCCGTCGTGTTCCGACAGCGCAGCCGCTATCTTGAGATCGTGGTTTGTCCCTCGCGCGTCACGGATGCTGCATTGACAGCGACGGCGACGCGGTTGGCGGGCTTGACATGCTGCCGGTGTGTGTTGACGCATTTCGAACGTTCCTGGTTGCACGAGGTCATCCCGAGGAAGCATGGCGTTATCAAGCGTCTTGCGGATCTTGTCGTCGAGGCGCGAAGCAATCGATGTGGCGACTACCTCAGCCGGTCCAGGCCTTTGGCGTCGCTGGGACGAAGCCATCCTCTTCACACGATTTTTCAGCTTTGGAAGAGTCATGCTGGGCACTATCACGCCGAAGCTTATCGCGCGGCTTTGCACGATTTGAACTGTGGGCGTCATCTGGTTCTCGGGCGAAGTCTTACTTCGAGCGACTTTGTCTTCCATGAGATCGGCCGCGGTGTCAGTCTCTACGACGAATCCTGGCGCGGACGCGCCGTCGGTGGCCGGCTGCAGGATCAGCCGGATTTCGCGCTTGGCAAGTGGGTTGCGAACGCATACGAACAGACATTGCAGGAGGGCCAGCCGCGTCTCGATGATGTCGATGTCATCGTTAGTCGTCCGCGACAGGACAAGTACCGCACCTGCTATCAACGAATGATCCTGCCGATCGTGTCGGGAGGCTCGGTAAGCGCTCTCGGAGCGGCGACAACAGACAACTCATTGGATTTACGGTCTGACTTTCCGGGCTCCGCTGACGGGCCAATCGAAGACGGCACACGGCATCAGGCACAACCGTCCGTCGTCGGCTAACATAAGACGGCTTCCTGGGCGCGCGAGCCAGCGAGCGGTGTCACTGGCTGCAACCGAAGCCGAGGCGTCGTTCTCCGGACCATGCGATTGAGCTTTGAACACGAATGGCCATTCGCCGTATACACTGGCGGTCAGGACTTCGTCCGGGCCGCTGGCGGTTCGTATCCGGACAACGGAGTGAACCCATACGTATCGATTGGTTGCCGCCCAACATCGCGTCAGTGTTGTTTTTCGACTTGAGATGCCTACTCAGGACGCAGAGTTCTGCTGTGCGAATAATTCCTGATCGCATTTGCCGAATAACGCACCAGTGAAAAATCACTTATCCTCGAACCAGTCTTAACGATGAACGATTGAGTCCGGACGCAGACGGCGGTGGTTGGAGCTGCAGCGTGCGTACGACCGAGCCAACCCGTCGCGGCAACGCATTGCTCGAGATTGAGCCATTTTTTCAGTTTATTCTAAAACTTAGGTTGATAAATCGATATTTCTCTACCTTGTGGACAGCAGAAATATATTTGCATCAAAAAGACAAAATCAGCAAAATGATTGAAACCTCGGTAGACTGATCGATCGTATTGGGCTAAAATACAACTATTGTTCAAAAAGCGAGTCGGGTCAGCGTCTCATAGGTACGTGTTAGAATGTTTGGAGCTGTTCGAAAAACTGAAGATCGAATTGTTTCACGCACGGAAGTCGAGGCACAGCGCAAAGACATTGATGCGCAATTGGGCCGAAGACTGAAGTTGCGTCGGACGCTGTTGGGCCTGACACAGGAGCAACTCGCGAACGAGTGCGGCATATCCTATCAGCAGATCCACAAGTATGAGACCGGCCAATCAAAGATGAGCACGACGCGATTGATCGAGTTCGGTCGTGTTTTGGAAACACCGGTTGCGTGGTTCTTTGATGGCCTCGAGGCCAATGACCTCGGCACGCAGATCGAAGCCGGCTCAGGTCAGCTCGACAACAGCACCGCAAGATTGATTACCGTTGCGCAGCGCATCAAGAGCAAGAAGCGATTACGGCAACTGGTTGAGTTCGCGAAAATCCTGGCCGACGAAGAAGACTAGTGCCGTCGAGCTGCCTCCCTGAAACCCGTTCCCAATCAATCGAGCCCGCGCCGGGTCGCCACCGGCAGGTTTCCTCGCATTTGGTCTATGATGCCTTCGCCGACGACGATTGCCGGATATCCGGATATAGTGACCGAGGCCTAGGCCTAGGCTAAACGCTTTGAGACGATTGGTTGCACCTCGGTCAACATCGAACAATTCATCGGTAAGGAAACACTGTGATTTTCGAACTACGCACCTATACGACGCCAGCTGGCAGGGCGCCGCAACTCGCGCAATACTCAGCCGAAATTGGCCGACCGATTCGCGGCGATGACTACGGCAAGCTGGAAGGGTACTGGCTGACTGAAATCGGCCCCTTGAACCAGGTCATGCATTTGTGGAGTTACGACGACCTCAACGACCGACAGGCTAAGCGGGCCGCACTCGGAAAAAACGATCGCTGGCGGACAGAGTTTCTCCCGAAAGCCGGCCCTCTCATACTGCGCCAAGATATCCGCCTGATGGATCCGGTCCGGCCGTTGGCTCCGCCGACGACCGCGGGAAATGTCTACGAGTACAGGCACTATCGCTGCAAAACCGGCAAGGCAGTCGAGTTTGCGAATGCCATCAATGAGGCAATGCCGGTGCGCGAACGTCACTCGAAGAATGTCGGCCTTTGGGTCTCGATTGCAGGGCAACCGAACGAGGTCTCCCACCTCTGGGTCTACGAAAGTTTGAATCATCGTGCGCTAGCGCGTGCCGCCGCCACCGCCGATCCTGACTGGCGCGCGTTTCTTGCCAAGGGTGGGCCCCTGCTCGAAGAGATGACCTCGACGGTCTTGCTCCCGACGGCGTCCTCACCGATGAAATAGACCATTGACTGGAAGCTGACATACGGCTTGTGGTCGGGTCCGTGAACGATTGGCGAGACGTCAGCGCAAGTTCGCCAGCATTCGGCGCATGGCTCTGAATGGTCGGTGCATGATTTGCAATTGACTCTGCAGCGGTCTGGCGGTTCTGTCCCCCGGTATATATTCTGGTTATGGTTTACACATGGGGCGCAGAGGGAGCGGGACATGCTAACGCAAACGGGGTGCGCTGCCTTCGATCGTGATTTTGCTCAGATTTCGGCTGTCGCCGCCCGGGATGTAGCGACATCTGCGGAACTTGAAGCAAACCTGCAGGAACTCTACCAGACGATCATGGGAGTGGATCTTGCAGCGTACGATGTCGATGAACTGAAGGCGGAAGCGCCACTGGTTCTGCGCGAAATGTATCGTTTGCGGTTGTCTCTGCGTGACAAGTTATCCGACTGGCAGGCACGGGGCCTGGTCACCAGGACGGCGGAAAAGGGACTGCGAAGCGCGTTTCGATCGATCCGCTATGCCACGGACATGCTCGGAGAGTTGTCCGTTGGCTACGATCAGATGGACCCCGGCGAACGTCCCTACCGCGCTTTTTCCGGGCCGCACAACAATACTCTGGTCCACCCGGACTTTGCCCAGAATGGCGACCAGGTGACGTTTCAGTCCGGTGATGTCATCGTCGTCCGCGGCTTGCGCCACAACAGTGCGGCGATCGCGCGGGTTGGAGACGTCGATTCGCAATTCTCCCACGCTGGGATGATCCACATCGATGACAAAGGCCGCCAGCGCGTCGTCGAGGCACTGATAGAAGAAGGTGCAACGATTTCGAATTTTGAGTACACGCTGGCCCACGGCCTAGGGCGTGCCGTGCTTTACCGTCATCGCGATTCCGATATCGCGGCGCGCGCAGCTGACCGGATGTACCAGCGAGTCAAGGCATCAAGATCGTTCGGCGGAAAACACATCTTCTACGATTTCACGATGGAGCTCGACAATTACGACGAGCTGTTCTGTTCCAAACTCATTCGCGAAGGATTCGATCGGGCAAGTGGCGGACTGGTAATACTGCCAACATACCCAACCGAGTTCCGCAATTCACCAAAGGACTTCCTCGACCGCATCGGTGTGACGGCGGAGGAGAGTTTCGCCCCTGGCGACATGGAGCTTGAGACGCAGTTCCATGCGGTTGCCGAATGGCGCGATTATCGCAAGACGTCACGGCTTCGCCTGATGGATCTGGTGATGGTCAAGCTGTTCGAGTGGATGGAAACAAAGAACTATACGTTTCGACCTACACTATCGATCAGGCTCATTAGTCTGTTTGGCAGATTGAGTGGAAAGCTGCCCAACGCGATCAAGAACTTTCTGACATTCATCATCCCGAAAGTTCCATCGAACATGACCGGGCAGACGATCGGCGCCATTGCCATGCTGCACAAGACGGCCGAACCGCTTTATCGCGAGCTGCAGGCTATGGAAAACGAGACCATCAAAGACGCAGGGCGACCGCTGCATCCGCTTGCGGTTTTCAAGCATCTCGACGAAGTCGAGAGCAAGGCGCGTGGCCGGATAGGATTCCTGCGTGCGCCCTGAATTCGGGTCAGACCGAGGACTACGGCATCGGCAGGGCTTCATGCTCCTTCAGCATCTCGCCCGTTTCAATGTCCATTTCCATCAGTTTGGCGCGATAGCCCCACAGGTGCGCGACATGCAACAATGTGCGGTCACACTGGTTCTTGTCGAGCAAGACACCGTCGCGGACACGATGGTGCAGGACGAGGCGCCGGTCACCTGAGAGATCAGCACTGACCACCTGAATGTCGGGGTCACGGACACCTGTGTCGTACTGTTCCGCCAGTTTGCGTCTCACCTCACGATAACCGGTCTCATTGTGAATGGATTCAACCTGAACAAAGGGTGAGTCGGACCGATCATGAATGTTGAAAAGCCGGAAATCCCGAATCAGCTTCGGTGACAGGAACTGCAGGATGAAACTGTCGTCACGGAATTCAGCCCAGGCCTCCTTGAGCGTCCCCATGGCGTCCCCATTGCCGGCAAAATCCGGAAACCAGTCCTTGTCTTCGTCCGTTGGCTCCTGACAAATCCGCTTGATGTCCTGCATCATGGCAAAGCCAAGCGCATACGGGTTCATGCCGCTGTAGTGCCCGCTGTCGAAACTCGGCTGGTAGACCACAGACGAGTGAGAGTGCATGAACTCAAGCATCGCGCCTTCATTGATCTGGCCACGATCATACATTGCGTTGAGTATCTCGTAGTGGGTGAACGTAGCGCAACCCTCGTTCATCACCTTGGTCTGCCGTTGCGGGTAGAAGTACTGCGCCAGCATGCGCACGATGCGCAGCAGTTCGCGTTTCCAGTCCTCCAGCTTCGGAGCGTGCTTTTCGAGAAAATAGAGCAGGTTTTCCTGCGGCAGATTGAGGGCAAGTTCTTCCTTGGCCATTTCCGCGGTCAATTCGCTGGCCGACTTCACAGACAACTCCGATCGGGGAACGGTGCGCCAGATCTCGTTATAGGTCTCTTCTTCGTGCCGCACTCGCAACCGCGCCTTCTCCGCGGCCTCGGCCGCTGAACGCCGTGGCATCGGGTGGCGGCTAATGCCCTGGTTCATCAGGGCATGTGCAGAATCCAACACTGATTCGACCGTTTCAACGCCGAACCTTTCCTCACACTCGGCGACGTATTCTTTGGCGAACGTGAGATAGTCGAGGATTGAAGTTGCGTCAGTCCATTGTTGGAACAGGTAGTTGTTCTTGAAAAAGTGGTTATGGCCCATGGCTGCGTGTGCAAGGACCAGCGCCTGCATAGTCATGGAGTTTTCTTCCATGATATAATTGATGCAAGGATCAGAGTTGATTACCAATTCATAGGCCAACGCCCGTGCGCCTTTTCGATACAGCGCCTCCTCGCGGGCAAAGTGCTTCCCGAATGACCAATGCCGATACATGTTTGGCATGCCGATCGAAGCATAGGCATCGAGCATCTGCTCGGCTCGGATGACCTCGATCTGGTTTGGGTAGATATTCAAACCCATCTCATCGACGCCGATTTCGTGAATAGCGTCATACGTCCGATTGATGAGTTCGAAGTCCCATTCCGGTGAGTCATAGAGTAGATTTCCGGTCACGGTCGCTGGTGCATCCATGGCACTCACTCCGATGCACTGAACAGTTCACGAAACACGGGGTAGATCTCGCCTGGATTGGAAACGCGGCGCATGGCGAAGTTGGCATTCTCCTTGGTCATCTCATCATAACCACTCCAGACGACGCTCAGGAAGGGAGCGATCTGTTCGTCGGAGTAGACCTCGATATACGCGTAGTACTGGCAAATCGGTAGGATCTCGTTTTGCAGCATGGTCATGCAACGATCCATATCATCATCGAAATTGTGGCCGTCTGAGGCTTGTGCCGCGTAGATATTCCAATCGTCGACGGGATAGCGGTCCTTGACCACGCGCAGCATCTCATGCAGGGCCGAAGAAATCACGGTGCCGCCCGTTTCTGTCGCACGGAAAAATGTCTCTTCGTCGACTTCCTGCGCCTCCGTCGTATGACGGATGAAGACGATATCGACCTCGGCGTAATGGCGCGAGAGAAACAGATGAAGCAGCATGAAAAAACGCTTCGACAGTTCCTTGAGATCCTGCGTCATTGATGCCGATACGTCCATCAGACAAAACATAACCGCCTGGGTTTTTGGCCTCGGACGATGTTCAGTCCGATTATAGCGCAAATCAATCGGATCAATATAAGCGACGACCTTGCGCATGTGTTTGAGATGCCGCAGCTTGGCATGCAACTCTTCGACGCGCTGGTCATCACGCGGAGTTTCACTTTCCGCCGTCTTGATATCTGCTTCGAGTTCTTCGATCTCGTCCTGTGACGGCCGCCGCAGTGCAATGCGCCGCGCCAGAGAATTCCGCATCGTTCTCACGTGATTCATCTTGGCCGGTGGACCGTCAGTCATGAATCCTGCACGGAATGGCTCAGGCGACTTCAGGTTTTTCAGCTTGGCCTTGACCAGGTTGGGCAGGGCGAGATCCTCAAAGAAGATATCCAGGAACTCTTCGCGACTGAGGCTGAACACGAAGTCATCCTCGCCTGAACCGTCATTCGAGCCCTTCTGGCCACGGCCGCCGCCGCCCGACTCCGGTTTGCGGATCACGTCGCCCGGCGTGAATTCCTTGTTGCCAGGCAATACATAGTCACGTTCACCGCTATCACGGCCCAGGCCAAACGAGGGCTCGCGCAGGCTCTTCGTTCGAATGCGGACGTTTTCGCCGCCGTCCACATCAGCAACCTTACGATTTTTGATCGAATCCCGGACGGCGTCACGAATCTCCGCCTTGGCACGCCGCAGGAACCGTTGACGATTGCCTAGACTTTTAGCTTTTGGGTTGAGGCGGCGATCCACAATGTGCATGTCGGCGACGGTCTCCCGCTCAATCTATGCAGGCGAACGGTGCTCCACTTGCAGAGCGGCACCGTCCGCCATGCCCACGGGTTCTTAACCCGACTTCTTCACACGCATGTACCATTCGACCAGGCGGCGAACCTGCCGCGGAGTATAGCCACGGCTGACCATTCGCTGGACGAACTCCTCGTGTTTCTTCTCCGTATCACCGTCTTGCTTGGCGCCAAACGAGATAACCGGCAGCAGATCCTCGACTTGGCTGAACATCCGCTTCTCGATAACATCACGGATCTTCTCGTAACTGGTCCAACTCGGGTTCTTGCCACCGTTCTTGGCGCGCGCGCGCAAGGAGAATTTGACAACCTCGTACCGGAAGTCCTTCGGATTGGCGATCCCGGCAGGCTTCTCGATTTTCGACAGTTCCTGATCCAGCAACTGCCGGCTCATCAATTGGCCGGTATCCGGGTCTTTGAAGTCCTGGTCTTCGATCCACGCATCGGCATATGCGACGTAACGGTCGAACAGGTTTTGTCCAAAGTCGTGGTAGCTCTCCAAGTAAGCCTTCTGGACCTCATTGCCAATGAACTCGGCGTAGCGCGGTGCCAGGTCTTCTTTTATGAATTCGACGTAGCGGTCTTCCGTTTCCTCCGGCAATTGCTCACGCCGGATCGACTGTTCGAGCACATACATCAAATGCACCGGATCGGCGGCCACCTCTTTGGTGTCGTAGTTGAAGGTCTCAGACAGCACCTTGTAAGCGAATCGCGTCGACGTGCCGTCCATCCCTTCGTTGATGCCGGCAGCATCGCGATATTCCTGGATGGTCTTGGCGTTTGGATCGGTATCTTTGAGGCTCTCGCCGTCGTAGATCCGCATCTTGGAGAACGCGCTTGAATTCTCATGCTCCTTGAGGCGGGTCAGGACTGAAAACTGCGACAGCATCTCAAGCGTTCCAGGAGCACACGGCGCGTTGGCCACCTCACTTGTTGCCAACAGTTTTTCGTAGATCTTCATTTCATCCGAGACCCGCAGGCAATACGGCACCTGGATGACGCAGATGCGATCGAGAAAGGCCTCGTTGTTCTTGTTGGCTCGGAAGCTTTGCCATTCGCTTTCGTTGGAGTGCGCGATGATGATTCCCTGATAGGGAAGTGCGCCAACGTTCTCCGTTCCGACGTATGTGCCATCCTGCGTTGCCGTCAGCAACGGATGCAGCATTTTGATCGGGGCCTTGAACATTTCAACGAATTCAAGCAGGCCTTGCGTCGTGCGATTGAGGCCGCCGGAGTATGAGTAGGCGTCGGCGTCATTCTGGCCGTGGAACTCCAGCTTGCGGATGTCGACTTTGCCGACAAGCGACGAGATATCCTGGTTGTTTTCATCGCCAGGCTCGGTCTTGGCAACGCAGATCTGACGCAGCCGCGATGGATAGAGCTTCACAACCGTAAATCTCGAGATATCACCGCCAAACTCGTCGAGGCGCTTGACCGCCCAGGGGCTCATCCGCCCGGTGAGCTTGCGCGCCGGAATGTTGTATTTGTCCTCAAGTGGCGCACCCATCGTCGTTGGATCAAAGAGAACCAACGGACTTTCGAAGATCGGGCTGATCTCATCGCCCGCCTTCAGAATGTAGACGGGACAGGCCTCCATCAATTCCTTGAGGCGTTCAGCCAGTGAAGACTTGCCGCCGCCGACAGGACCCAGCAAATACAGGATCTGCTTGCGCTCCTCCAGCCCTTGCGCAGCATGCCGGAAGAAGCCGACGATGCGCTCGATTGTCTCCTCCAATCCATAGAATTCTTTGAAGGCTGGATAGACCTTCATGGTGCGGTTAAGGAAGATTCGGCCGAATCGGGCGTCCTTTGATGTGTCGAACATCTCGGGTTCGCCGATGGCCGCAATCATGCGCTCGGCCGCGCTGGCATACAGCGACGGGTCGGTTTTGCAGTCTTCGAGGTATTGTCGTATCGAGAGCTCCGACTGCTTTTGGCGATCGTAGCCCTGCGCATAGATCTCAAAAATTTCGTTGGCGGTCGTCATCGATCTTTCTCGCTTGCCTTTCGAGCCCGTTTATCGCGGCCCGCATCAAGTTCGCGAATTGCTCCACGGTGACCGCGTTGTGTAACTACTTGAACGTGGTTGTTGCGCGGTACATTCTCAATACGTGCCTTCAACAGATCGGGTTTCCTGACTCTCTTATTGTACCATGAGGCTCCCCTCAGCGTGCATCTTCTGTGCGTTTCGGGAGCACATACTCACACGAGGTGCGGCTTCGCTGCCATGGTGGCCGCCTGATTCGGCGGAACTGGGTCACAGACAAGGCAGAATCAATAATTAGTGCCCAGTCAACAAATCAAACTATAACTCATTGTTTAGCAGTATTTTTTTTACAATAATACATTTGTGAAGCGATTACGCTGTCACGTTTTGGTCGTTTTACACATAAATTGTTGGCTATCTAAATTGGACGCTGTTCACTTGGACGTGATGCCAAGCCGTTCGTTGTGCGAATGCAACGCCGCAAACGATGCCCATCACAAGTGATCGCAAGAAGTTCAAGATGTCCATTCCCCAGCGTGATCCCGCAGGCCCAAAATCTGGATGGATCGGTGTTGGCTGTGTCTGCATCGTTCGACGAGGCGCGGCGCGCGACAGATTTTAGTGGTTGGGTGCTACGCCAAGGAGGCGCGCGGCATCCATCAGGTAGTCATCGACATAGCGGCCGAATGAGCGCCAACACTCGATTCGCCAATGCGGTTCTTCGCTTTGTCGGCTCAATATGATCTCGGCCTTGCCGAACAACGTGCGCGTTGCCGATCCGGCGGGAAACGCGGACTGGTTGAGATCCAGCGGACAGCCGCAATTCAAGATGTCGATTGCGCGTTCGCCCAGTGCTTCGAAGGCGACCTGACGATGAGAAATGTCCACGAGGGCATGGTGCTCGCCAGCGAGCGCTGTCGTGATGTTGTCGCGGATGCCTGCGTCGCCGCCGGCGAGGAGCCATTCATCCGGTCCGAGGCGCATTGCCAACTTATCGGACCCGGTGATGGAGTTGATCGTTTGGCGAACCTCAAACCCGGCAACGGGTGAAAGGCGCTCCGCAACATCATTCGACAGGCGCAATGAATACCGTGATGTCGCCGGCAGCGTTCTGAGCGTGAAGGGTTCGTCACGAACTGCTGGAGCCGGGCGGCTGCCGGCGTCGAGAACTGATTGGCGGTCGAGGACGATTCGCGGTTCAGGCATTGTCGGCCTCGCTCGATTTGAGGAAATTGGCAGCGACGATCTTGGCTCGCGCAAACCCGTCTGGCGTCGTTGCTGAAAGTGTCGTTCCAATACGGTCCCGCCCGCCTGCAATCAGCGCGAGCGCGATGGAACGCCGGCAATTAGCGCTGTAATAACTGGACGTCACGTGACCCAGCATGTCGTACGGCACGTCCTGATCGGCGTCGGCAACGACTTGTGCGCCTTCATCGAGAACAAGGTCTGGGTCCTCCGTTTCCAAGCCGACGAGTTGCTTGCGGCCCGAATCGAGCAAATCCGGCCGCGCCAGTGACCGTTTGCCGACAAAATCCGGCTTGGTCTTCGATACCAGGCCACTGAGACCGACATCCGCGGGCGTGACAGTGCCGTCGGTCTCCTGGCCGACAATGATGAAGCCCTTTTCCGCCCGCAGGACGTGCATGGCCTCGGTGCCGTAAGGGGTCACACCATAGGGGCGTCCGCTGTCCATCAGTGCTGACCAGAGACTTGCGCCATAATCCGCGGGCACGTTGATCTCGAAGCCCGGTTCGCCGGTGAACGAGACCCGGAACAACCGGCTTTCAATGCCGCAAATCTTCGTCGACCGAGCCGACATGTGGGGAAAGGCTTCGTCTGACAGATCGATGTCATCGACCAGCGGCGCAATCGTCTGACGTGCTTTCGGGCCCTGCACGGCGATCACTGCCCACTGTTCCGTCGCTGAAGTCAGAAAGACCTTGAGATCGGGCCACTCCGTTTGCAGGTAGTCTTCCATGTGGGCAAGCACCCGCGGTGCGCCACCCGTCGTCGTGGTGACATGAAACCGGTCTTGCGCCAGCCGGGCGACGACACCGTCGTCAAAAATGAAGCCATCTTCCTTCAGCATCAGGCCATAGCGGCAACGCCCCGGCACCAGTTTGGTCCAGGCATTCGTATAGATTCTATTCAGGAACTCGGCGGCATCCGGTCCCACAACTTCGATCTTGCCGAGCGTTGATGCATCGAGAAGGCCGACACTGCTGCGAACCGCCAGACACTCCCGGCGCACAGCCCGTTCCATGTCTTCGCCCGACTGCGGGAAGTACCAGGCCCTCTTCCAAAGACCGACATCCTCGAACACAGCACCGTTGGCAACCGCCCAATCGTGCGTCGGGGTTACCCGAATGGGATCGAACAGTTCGGCCCTGTTCTGGCCGGCAAACGCACCGAAAGTAACAGGTGTATATGGTGGCCGGAATGTCGTCGTTCCGACGTCCGGAATTCGGCGCCCGAGTTCAGCCGCAACGATGCTGAGTGCACTGATATTGGACGTCTTGCCCTGGTCGGTGGCCATCCCCGTCGTCGTGTAGCGCTTGACGTGTTCGATCGACTCGAAGCCTTCACGTAGAGCCTGTCGAATATCCTTGTTGGTGACGTCGTTCTGAAAATCGACGAATGCCTTGCCCTTGACGCTGGCATCCGCCGACAGTGGCGAAAAGCCGACGAAGCTCTTTGGCGCCGAAGTCAGAGCGGCGTCGCCGCCATCATCACCCGCAGCAAAGCCCTCTTGCAGGCACGCGTCCAGGTCAAAGGTGCCGCGACACGCCCCGACACTCTGCTCTTCCTGATTGGCCTCCTGGGGAACAAATGCATCCAGGTGCTCGTCGAAGTGCATGCGGGCGCGCGACTGCGACGCCATATGAATTGACGGCGTCCAGCCGCCGGACATGCCAATGCAATCGCAGGCGATCGTGTCCGTCAACAGGTAGCTGTGCGGGGAGTCCGCGTCCGCGACCATCACGCCTTTCACAAGCCGTTGGCCACGCGTGCCGACCGCGCGCAGGGCGTGGCGCACCGTGATGTTTGCGCTTCTTGCTGCACTCAGTTCCGGGCCGCAATCGACCTCATGGCGACTATCAATGACTTGAACGTCGATACCGGCCTGCTTCAAGTCGATCGCGGCGCGATAGGCGGATGCCCCATTGGTCAGAATTACCACGTTGCGGCCCGGAGCAACGCCATAGCGGTTGACATAGATCCTGAGCGCCTCGGCCAGCATGATTCCGGGTCGATCATTATTACCGAACACGAGCGGCCGTTCATGCGCCCCGGCGGCGATCACGACACGCTTGGCACGGACCTGCCAAAGCCGTTCGCGCGCCGTGCCGTACGGCGGGTTGCGAACATGATCCGTCAGACGCTCGCTGAGTGCAATGTGATTGTGATTGAAGTAGGCAAATGCCGTTGTGCGCGGCAGCAATGTGACGTTCGTGCGCCGCTTCAGGGTCTCCAGCGTTTCGCCAAGCCACGTCCACGCTGCGGCCCCGCCGATCTGCGAGGTGACATCGTGCAGAAGTGAGCCGCCCAATTCCGCCTGCTCATCGCACAGCATAACGCGTTGGCCAGTGCCACTCGCCGCAAGGGCAGCGGCGAGGCCGGTTGGCCCGGCACCGACAATCAGCACGTCGCAATGTCCGTGTTGCTGCACGTAGCGATCTGGATCGGCGACGACGGGGGCCGAACCCAGGCCGGCAGCGCGGCGAATGATGGGCTCGTAGACGGATGCCCAGAACTTTTCCGGCCACATAAAGGTCTTGTAGTAGAATCCGGCCGAATACAGCGGCGACATCAGATTGTTGACCTCGCCGACATCGACGGTCAATGACGGCCAGTGGTTTTGCGATCTGACGGCCAATCCGTCGAACACTTCGACCATCGTTGCGCGATTGTTGGGGTCACGTCGGTCCCGACCGCGGTCGACGTCGAGCAGCGCGTTGGGTTCCTCCGAACCGGCCGCCAGAATGCCCCGCGGACGATGGTATTTGAATGAACGCCCGACAAGATGTATGCCGTTTGCCAACAGCGCGGACGCAGCCGTATCGCCTTCATAGGCGGGCACTTCCTGGCCATTGAAGCGCATGATGATTGGCGCTTCGCGATTGATGCGGCCGCCGCTTGCCAGGCGGTTGGGCTGGCTCATGGCTGAACCTCGCCGTTTCGTACCGGTAGATCCGGCTGCGGCTGTCCCATGTCATAGGTCGACAGAATCTTGTCGTTCACCGTGTCGCGCAGCGCATTGAACCAGCGCTGACAGCCGTGCACATGAACCCAGCGTTCGGCAATCACACCCTTTGTGTTGCTGCGGTAAAAAAGAAACTGGGCCCAATCTTCATCGCTGACCATTGACGGGTCCGGCGGTCTGGCGATGTGGGCTTCGCCGCCGCAGTGAAACTCGAGCTCCGGGCGATCGCCGCAATGAGGGCAATGGATCAAAAGCATCGCAAATTCCAACTCTCTCAGTGCGCCACGGCGGCGGCTGCGGCCTCGTCAATCAGGCGCCCGGTCTTAAAACGTTGAAGGGTGAATGGTGCGGCGATCGGGTGAGGTTCATTTTTCGCCATCGTCCAGGCAAAAACGTGCGCTGAACCGGGCGTCGCCTTAAAACCACCGGTGCCCCAGCCACAATTGACAAAAAGGCCTTTGACGTCTGTTTTGGAGATGATCGGAGACCGGTCATACGTGCAGTCGACAATGCCGCCCCAATTGCGCAGCATCCGCATGCGCCTGAACTGAGGAAACAGTTCGCAGATGGCATCCAATGTATGGTTGGCCACGTGCAGCCCGCCTTGCTGACTGTAGGAGACGTACTGGTCCGTTCCGGCGCCAATCACCAATTCGCCCTTGTCCGATTGGCTGATGTACGCGTGGATCGTGTTCGACATAACCACGCAGGGAAAAACCGGCTTGATCGGCTCGGACACCAGTGCTTGCAATGGAAAGCTCTCAAGCGGCATACGCAGGCCCGCGCGCTCCATGACCACGCTGGTGTGCCCCGCTGCGACGACCCCCACCTTGCGCGTTCTAATGTAACCAAGTGTCGTTTCAACACCCGACACCGAGCCGGCCTCGTCACGATCAATCCGCATCACTTCGCAGTTCTGGATGATGTCGACGCCAAGCTGGTCGGCGGCCCTGGCGTAGCCCCAGGCGACGGCATCGTGGCGGGCGACACCGCCACGCCGTTGCAGCGCAGCTCCCATCACCGGATAGCGGATTGATTGAGAAATATTGAGCGGCGGACAGAACTCTTTCGCTTGTTCCGGCGTTAACCACTCATTATCGACGCCATTCAGCCTGTTGGCATAGACATGACGCTTGGAACTTTGAACATCATGGACGTTGTGCGCCAGCATCAGCACGCCGCGCGGCGAATACATCACATTGTAGTTCAGCTCCTGCGACAGGTTTTGCCACATCTTCATGGCGTGATCATAAATGGCGGCACTTTCATCATACAGATAATTCGAACGTATTATGGTGGTGTTGCGCCCCGTGTTGCCGCCGCCCAGCCAACCTTTTTCGATCACCGCGATGTTGCCGAGCCCATGTTCCTTCGCGAGGTAATAGGCCGTGCCAAGCCCGTGACCGCCGGCCCCGACGATGACGGCATCATAACTCGTCTTCGGTCTTGCATCGCGCCACTGTCGCGGCCATTTTTTATGTCCGGAGGCGGCATTACGTATAATCGAAAGTGCGGAGAACTTCATAAGGGCGATGATTCCGGTGTGAGCCAGGGCTGGATGATCAGCAAGAGCAGGCTTACCGCTCAACGGCCTGCCTTGCGATCGCCACGGACGATAGCTTCGATTGGCAGGTGTAACCTAGGAACAGCTTGCCGCAGGGCGACGCCGAGTTTTGCATCTGCGACGGGAAATGGCCAGTCCGTCCGTTACACCGTAGACGGTGCCGTTCATGCTCTTTTCATCCGGCATTCCCTAAGACCGCCGCAAGGCCGTAACATTCGTGCACGACAAGGCCATGTTGCTGGTTGGGACAATTGGAGATGAACCTAGTGCAGCGCAACGCAAACGAACGGGAGATTGTCCGGTCCGATCAATCGGGCACCGTTGTCGACCGTCCGCGACGGAGCGTATTTGTCCGGCTGGTTCGCGGTTTTTTCCAATTGCTATTACCGCTGGCGCTGCTCGCCGGTGCATATGCGACGTACAGCTATCTCAAGGCCACCAAACCCGAGGCCGCAAAACGGCCACCGAGAGAAACGGTCTATTCGGTTGAACTCCATCCGGTTGTCTTCAAAGATCATCAACCCGAGTTGACCCTTTACGGGACGACCGTGGCCGGCCGCCAGGTCGAGTTGCGCTCGCTGGTGGCGGGCAGAGTGGCACGGGCCGGCGGCCAATTGCAGGCCGGTGGCGAGGTGAAGACCGGCGACACGCTGATTGAGATCGACCCATTCGACTATCAAATCTCGCTGGTAAACAGCGAGGCACAATTGGACGAGGCAAAGGCCAAGTTGATTGAGACCGCTGCGTCGATTGGCGTGGAACAAGGAAACCTGCAGTCGGCGCGCGAGCAATTGCAGCTGGCGCAGACTGACCTGCAGCGGGCCTTGCCTCTGGCGCAGCGCGGCGCAGTTTCCACGAGAACAGTTGACGACCGCCGTCTGCTTGCCGTGCAGCGTCAACAGGCCGTGACCCAGTCGCTGAATACACTGCGGGTCTGGCAGGCCCGGAAGATTCAGCAAGAGGCCGCGGTCAAACGCCTGGAAGCAACCGTGGCCCAGGCGCGCAAGCGGCTGAAGGAAACGGTCCTGACGGCGCCGTTCAGCGCGTTCGTCACCGATGTCGGCGCCCAGGTCGGTCGAATGCTCAACGTCAATGACCGCGTCGCCACGTTGATCGACCGTGATTGGATCGATGCCCGATTCACGCTGTCGGATCGCCAATATGGGCGGCTAATGGGAACCGGCCGCGGGCTTGTTGGTCGCCAGGTCGATGTCCGCTGGAACGTCGGTGCGTCGCCGTTGAGTTACCCCGCGAAAATCGAGCGTGTCGACGGACGCGTATCGACCGAGGACGGCGGCGTTGCCATTTATGCCAGGATCCAAGACCCACGGCGTCCGGTGCAGATCCGGCCTGGTACATTCGTCGAGGTGCGCCTGTCGGACAAGACGTTTGAGCGTGTCGCAAAGGTCTCCAGCCAGGCGGTTTACAATGGTGACACGGTCTATGTGGTGGTGGACGGTCGGCTGCAGGCGCGCAAGGTTTCAATCGTCGGCACCAGCGGCAGTGATTTGCTCGTCGAAGGTGAAATCAAGGAAGGCGAACAAATGCTGCTGACCCGGCTGGCCAGACCGGGCAACGGAGTCCGCATTAAAGGACTGGACAGCAATGGCGCATAACACGCCAACCGGACCTGAGGGAGCGGTCAACTCAAATCCGGCTGCCGCAAGCGCTGGTGTGATCGGCCTTTTCGCGCGCCACGGTACGGCGGCCAACCTTCTGATGCTGATGCTGATCCTGATCGGCGTCTTCAGCCTGACGCGGCTTAACCGGCAGTTTTTTCCAAACTTCGAGATCCCGATCATCACGGTCTCGGTCAGTTGGCCCGGCGCGACCGCGGAGGATGTTGAAGAGGGCATTCTCGACGTCCTGGAACCCGAGCTCCGGTTCATCGACAATGTCGATACGGTGCGGTCCCTCGCACGCGAAGGCGCGGCGACGATTTCGCTGGAATTTGCGCCGAATGCCAATATGGACAAGGCGAATAGCGACATCACGCAGGCTGTCGGCAACGTCACGACACTTCCGGAACAGAGCGAAACGCCGAAGATCATACGGGCCACCCTGTTTGATCGCATCGCGCGGATTGCAATCTCCGGCCCGTTCACTGAAGCGACGTTGAAGTCCTACGCCAAGAAAATTCGCGATGGCCTGCTGACCGCCGGTATCGACAAGGTGACGATAGGCGGTGCGCGCGATGAAGAGATCTGGATCCAGATCAGGGAATCGGAGCTGAGACGCTATGGCCTCAGCGTTGAAGACATCGCCAGCAGGGTCCGCGCCAATACGCAGGACCAGCCCGCGGGGACACTCGAAGGGCAAAGCGAGCGCCAATTGCGCGCGCAAAGCGATCGCGAAACGCCTGAGACCATCGGTGACATCGAGATCGTATCCCTGGCCTCCGGTCAGAAGGTCTACCTACGCGACATTGCAACGATCGACAGCCGCTTCGAGCGTGACGGCAAAATCGGATTGAGCAATGGCAAACGTGCCATTGATCTCAACGTCCAGCGATCTCTTAAGGCGGATACGCTGCAGACCATGGCAATCATGGAGAAGTACGTCGCCGACGCCCGACAGCAGCTGCCGCCGACACTCAAGCTCGACATCTATGATGTTCGCGGCAAGTTCGTTCAGCAACGCCTTGGCATTCTGGTCGAGAACGGATTGATCGGACTGGTCCTGGTGCTCCTGGCTTTGTTCATTTTCCTGAACTCGCGCGTCGCGTTCTGGACGGCCGCCGGCATTCCCATCGCCATGTTCGCGACACTTGGCGTGATGTGGGCGACTGGCCAAAGTATCAACATGGTCTCGATGTTCGGGCTCATCATGATGCTCGGCATCGTGGTCGATGATGCCATCGTCGTCGGTGAGCATACCGCCGCTCTGGAAGAAAGCGGAGTGCCCCGCTATCTGGCGGCAGAACGCGGTGCGACCCGCATGTTCGCGCCGGTGACAGCGGCGACGCTGACAACCGCGGCGGCGTTTCTGCCGATCTTCTTCATCGGCGACCGTATCGGCGACATCATGCGCGGTATTCCGCTCGTGGTCCTGGCGGCGCTGTTCGCCAGCCTCGTTGAGTGTTTTCTCATTCTACCCGGTCACCTTCGCCACGGGCGCCCCTCCACTCGGCCACCAAGTTTGATGCGGCGCAGCATCGATCGCGGTTTTGCGTGGGTGCGTGACCATCCATTTCGCGCCGCCGTCACGGTTTGCTATCACTGGCGCTACAGCACCATCGCCGTCATGATTGGCGGTTTCATTATTGCCCTCGGCGCCCTGGCCGGCGACCGCGTCAAGTTCGTCTTTTTCCCACGATTGGAATCAGAGAATGCCATCGCTTCAGTGAACTTTGCGCCCGGCGTACCGCGAGAACAGCAGATCAAGGCCGTGAACGCTGTCGAGGCGGCGCTTTTCCGCGCAGA
>JBPCWB010000559.1:0-13137 GCA_051009955.1 Hyphomicrobiaceae bacterium
GAGGCAATTCCGGGGATTGCCATGGGGGTTAGGACGTTGACGATTTCCGCCCATAGCGTCGCACCATCCATACGGGCCGCTTCAAGAATCTCGCCGGGAATCTCTTTGAAGTACGTGAACAGCATCCAGATGATGATCGGCAAATTGATCAACGTGAGGACGATGACGAGGCCGGTGCGCGTGTCGAGCAGACCGGTGTCACGGAAGAGCAGATAAATCGGAATCAACACGCCGACTGGCGGCAGCATCTTGGTGGACAGCATCCACATCAAGACGTCCTTGGTCCGTTTGCCCGGAACAAATGCCATGGACCATGCCGCCGGTATCGCAATGACAAGTCCGAGGAGTGTGGAGCCGACAGAAATCACGACCGAGTTCCAGAAGTGGCGCAGGTAGTCGGAGCGCTGCTGCACCTCTGCGTAGTTCTCAACCGTCCACTGGAAGAATAGGAACTTCGGCGGGCTGGCAATCGCGTCGGCCTCCGATTTGAAGCTCGTCAGAACGGTCCAGAGGATCGGAAAGAAAATTGCAAAGCCGATCGCCCAGGCAAGCAGCGTGATGGCAATCTTGTAGCGATGCGATGCAGCGCGCGCCATCGGCCTAAACCTCCAGGTTCTTGCCAATCATCCGCAACAGGAAGATCGCGACGATGTTGGCCAGAATGACGGCAATGATTCCGCCGGCGGAGCCGCCACCCACGTCGAATTGCAGGAGCGACTGAGCGTAAATGAGATAGGTGATGTTGGTCGAGGCGTAGCCTGGGCCGCCACTGGTCGTCACCAGGATCTCTGCAAAGATCGACAGGAGAAATATGGTCTGGATCAGAACCACAACCGTCAGCGCGCGCGCAAGATGGGGGACAATGATGTAAACGAAACGATTGACTGGATTTGCGCCGTCCATCTCGGCAGCTTCGAGCTGCTCCTGATCGAGAGATTGCAGCGCGGTGAGCAGTATCAACGTCGCGAATGGCAACCACTGCCAGGCAACGATGAGTATGATCGATGACAATGGCGCGTGCGCAAAAAAGTCGAACGGCTCCGTTCCGATACTGCGCGCAGCGTAGGCAAACAGCCCGCTGACCGGGTTCATGAACATGTTCTTCCACACCAGAGCCGAAACCGTCGGCATGACGAAGAACGGTGCAATGACCAGAATCCGAACGATCCCTTGTCCCCAGATTGGCTGGTCGAGCAGCAGCGCCAGAAGCGTGCCTCCAATCGTGGTAATGGCGAGTACACCGAGCACGAGCGCCAGCGTATTGGTCAGAGCTTCAAAGAAAGCTGGGTCCGTCAGGAAGTATTGATAATTGAGAAATCCAACCAGTCGCTCGGTTCCCGGCGACAGAAGATTGTAGCTGAGAAATGAAAAATAGATGGTCATTCCCAACGGCACGACCATCCACAGCAGCAACATGATCACTGCCGGTGAAATCATGAATCGTGCAGCGGAGCGGGAATGAGTGGTTGCCACGGCACCGGTACCGAACTTGGACGAACATAATTCTACAAGAGCGGGGGCCGATGCCGTCACATCGGCCCAACACCTTGCGCTTGGCTACTTGATGTAGCCGGCTTTTGTCATCTCGCGAACAGTCAACTTCTGCGCGTTGTCGAGCGCCTGATCGACCTTGACAGTCCCGGCAAGCGCTGCGGAGAACTGTTGACCGACGGCGGTTGCGATACCCTGAAACTCGGGAATGGCAACAAACTGGACTCCCACATAAGGGACCGGGTCAACCGTAGGCTTCGTCGGATCGGCCGAATTGATGCTGTCGAGCGTCATTTTGGCGAACGGAACCTTGGCATACTCCGGGTTGGTGTAGAGCGAAGTCCGCGTGCCCGGCGGGACATTCGCCCAACCTTCTTTCGACGCCACCAGTGCCAGATAGTCTTTGGACGTCGCCCAGCCGATGAACTTTTTCGCCGCGGCTTCTTTCTTTGTGCCTGCCGGAATGGCCAGGCTCCAGGCCCAAAGCCAGTTGCCGCGCTTGCCAAGGCCGTTGTCTGGAGCCAAGGCGAACCCAACCTTGTCGGCAACCTTCGAGTCCTTTGCATTGGTGACAAACGAGGCCGCCACCGTCGCATCGATCCACATTCCGCACTTGCCGGTTTGGAAGAGCGAGAGGTTCTCATTGAAACCGTTTGAGGATGCACCTGGAGGGCCGGACTCCTTCATCATGCTGATGTAGAAGTTCAAGGTCTTCTTCCATGCAGCGCTGTTGAATTGCGGTTGCCATTTCTGGTCGAACCATTTCGCTCCAAACGAATTTGCCGTGGCGGTGAGGAACGCCATGTTCTCACCCCAACCTGCTTTGCCGCGCAAGCAAACACCATAAATGCCGGCCGACTTATCGGTCATCGCCGCCGCGGCCTTCCGGATGAATTCCCATGTCGGTGCCTTTGGCATCGTCATGCCGGCCTTCTTCATCAGGTCCGTGCGATACATGACCATGGAGCTCTCGCCGTAGAAGGGTGCAGCGTAGAGTTTGCCATCCACCGTTAGGCCGCCACGAATTGCCGGCAACAAATCGTCCACATCGTAGGACGCCGGAAGATCATTGAGCGAGACCAGCCAGCCCTTCTTGCCCCAGATCGGGACCTCGTAGGTCCCGATCGTCATAATGTCGAATTGACCGCCCTTCGTGGCGATGTCGGTCGTGACCTTCTGGCGGAGCACGTTCTCTTCGAGGGTGACCCACTCCAGCTCGATGCCCGGGTTCTTCTTGGTGAAGTCGTCCGTCAGCTTTTGCATCCGGATCATGTCGCCGTTGTTCACGGTCGCGATCGTGAGTTTTTCCGCCAATGCACTCGTAGCGATCAGCGACGCAAACGCCGTGCCCAACAGGACTCGCGTGGTAGGTGTCATCAGTTCCTCCCAAGGCTCATTCTTGAGCATTTGCCAATTATGCGGGCAAATACTCACAAAGCTTCGTGACGCTGTCAATCCCAGAAATTGGCCGCGATGGCCGACCGGCGCCAAAAACCGGCACCGATGGAGCGACGTGTATCACGCTCACACAGTGTCAGATGCAAGGATGCTCTCTGCCGTTTTTTCGTTCGTTATCAGAGCGTTGACGAGCTTTCCGCGAAGTGCGCCCACAATTGCGGTCACCTTGCTCTGCCCGGCGGCAATGCCAAAAACAGGATTCGCCGGATTTGGATTGAGGGGTGCGCTCGCCACGCGATCATTGATGTGCCCCTCGATCAGTCGGCCATCCATGCCGTAGACCCAACTCGTGATTTCACCCACACCGCCGGCTTTCACCAACCGCTTGATTTCGCTGCGACTAACGACACCGTCGATCAACAGGGGCGCTTCATCGCTCAGTCCGCCGATCCCAACGAACGTCACATCGGCCTGCCGGCACAACTCGAGGATGTTGCGAACTGGCTCTTGGCTGTGAAGAACCAATTTCTCTTCAACCGTCCGCGCCAGAATGGGCAAAGGCATCGGGTAGTGTCTTGCATTCACGCGGTCTGCAAATCGGATGACAACGTTGTAGGCCGTCGCGGACCCATCCGACATCATATTTCCAAGCAGCGAAACAATGCGGTGTTGCGGGCAGTCCATCGTGGGCAATTGTTCGACACAAGCGCGCAACGCGCGGCCTGTTCCGATTGCGATAATCTTTGAGTGGCTGTTCCTGAGGCGCCGTTCGACTTCGGCTGCGCCCGCCTGGGCGAGCCCGGCCGTCGAATTGGGCTGATCCGGATCGCTTGGGACAACCTCGCAGGCTTGCAATTCAAAGCGTTCCTTAAGGCGTTGACCCAGTTCCAGGCATTGTGCAATCGGGTGATCGAGGCGGACCTTGATTAGCTTTTCGCTGATGGCAAGCGACACCAGACGCTGCGCGGATTGGCGCGAAACACCAAGCTTGCGCGCTATTTCGTCTTGCGTGTTGCCGGCGACGTAGTACAGCCACCCTGCGCGGGCCGCCTCATCAAGGCGGGTCGATTCGATACCCGATTTGGTTGTTATGGTTGCCTCCCACGATTGTCCGACCGCAACGACGGCACCATGTCGAACAGTTCCGCCCAAGAATCAAGCGTAGGAATATTCATGTCCGTAGCCACGGGCTCTTGCTGCAGGTGCTTCAAGTGGCTGCCTCCCATATAGTGCAGCACACTCATGTTTGCTGCCTGCGCGGCCAGTAGTCCCGGCACGCTGTCTTCTATCACGAGGCAATCACGGGGGAGAACCGCCTCGCGAGCGGAAACGTGAAGAAATAGGTCGGGTGCAGGTTTGCCATGTGCGACCTCGGAGGCCGTGTAGACATGATCGGCAAAGTGGTCGTGCAAGCCAACGATTTTCAGAGACCGCGCGACACGCTCGGGACTGCTGCTCGTGGCAACGCAGGCCGACACCGTGAGCCCTTCCAAGACGGCGTGGAGCCCCTCGGTCACCCGCAGATTATCCTCGAATGCGCACAGCAGCTGACGGCGCTAGGCGCGCTCAAAATCATCGGGTAACGCGACGTCAAAATTTTTCCGAATGGCCGCGGCGACGGTCGGAAAGCTGCGTCCTAGGAAGTGCTCCTGCACATATGCAATATCGATTTCGACGCCAATTGGCGCCAGCAGCCCAAGCAGGGTGGTTGCGCTGATGATTTCACTGTCAATGAGGACGCCGTCACAATCGAAGATCACCAAGCTCGGTGGACTCAGTCTCAAACCATTCCCTTCCTGCCAATGAGTGGCGGTTTGCAAGCCGCGACGAAGACGGCCGTGAGAACAGGTACTCGTGTCTTCTGCACCTGGTCAATGCGGTTGCTCACCTATCTTTGTCAGGTTTGGCGCTGTGCGGGCATCGATTTCGATGCATTGGACGTTTGCGATTTCGCCTCCATGCGTCGTGGCCGACGATCAGGCATCGAACCCAGCAGTTCCCGTTACCCCGAATCGCGAAAGCTGAAGGTCGGGCGGGTCGAGTGGCGACGAGCAACGACTGATCTCGGATCTCCTTGCATCGATCAATTGTTTGCCGAGACCACTGGATATCTCAATCGGTGGCTCATTCCTGCGGTTCATCGCAGTCGCTGATCAATCATGTCGACTCACAATGAAAACGTTTGCATAATCGTTTTCATTCGCTAGCGTTTTCGTGCGGAACGGCAATCAATCACAAAAATGCCGACGCGGAGGACGTTGCGAGGTTTAGGGCCGTGGAGTTTCTCGCTTACTTTGGTGGCGTTTTCGAACCCGTTGCATTGATGCTGCTGATCGGTGGCACGATTGGCGGCCTCATTCTCGGTGCGACGCCGGGTCTTTCGCCAACCATGGCCGTGGCCCTTCTTATTCCGTTCACATTCCAATTGAGTCCGACACAAGGACTTATCCTGCTCGGTGCGGCGTATACGTCAACGGTCGCCGGCGGTGCGGTCAGTGCCATTCTGCTGAAAATCCCGGGCGCACCTGCCAACATTGCGACGTCTCTCGACGGCAATGCCATGGCGGTCAAGGGCGAAGGGGCACGGGCAGTTCATCTCTCATTCCTGTCGTCCGGTGTTGGTGGCGTCATTGGCGTTCTACTGCTGATCTTCATGACGCCCGTTTTGGCCAAGTGGGCGCTGGCCTTTGGTCCGTCGCACTTGTTCTGGCTGGCGATCCTGGGCGTGACGGTGATCGGTTCACTCGATTCAAAGTCGTTCGTCAAGGGCTTGCTTTCGGGTTGCCTTGGGCTGTGGCTGTCAATGATCGGCTACGATGATATCCAGGGCGCGCAACGTTTCATATTCACGGATGCATTGACGGGGGGCATCAACATAATTGCGGCGCTCATCGGCCTGTTTGCCATACCGCAAGTCATCGATATGTTCGCTAAGGGACGACGTGCCACGGACATCGAGAGAATTGAAGTATCTCATCACTCGATCGTTGCATCCTTGGGAGAAATCACGCGCAGCATCAAACCGCTGTCGATAGGGACAGTCTTCGGCGCCATCATCGGCTTGATCCCCGGTGTTGGCGGGCAAATTGCCGGTCTCGTGGCCTACGACCAGTCGAAGAAGTTCTCGCGTCATAAAGAAAAATTCGGCACAGGGCATCCCGAAGGGTTAATTGCGGCCGAGTCGGCGAACAATGCCATGGTCGGGCCGTCACTGGTGCCGTTGCTGACGCTGTCTATTCCCGGCAGCCCGACGGCGGCCGTGCTGCTCGGCGGTCTCCTGATCCACGGTATTTTTCCGGGCAGCGATCTCTTCACCAATCACCCGCAGGTCGCCTGGACATTCATCAACTCGATGTTGCTCGGGCAGATTCTCATGGTCATTTTCGGAATTTACACAGCGGGCTGGGCCGCCCGGATTGCGCGCGCTCCGATACCGATCATGGCGGCGGCGGTTCTCGTCCTCGCTGTGTTTGGATCATATTCCGTTCAACAATCGATGGCGGACGTCTACATCATGTTGGCGCTTGGCGTCGCGATGTACTTCCTGGAAAAGTTCGGCTTTTCAGCAGCCCCCCTCGTCCTGGGACTGATCCTCGGCCCGATTGCCGAATCCAACTTTATTCAGGGCTCGCAGATCGCCGCAGCCCAAAACGGACCATGGGAATACTTCTTTACCGGACCACTCAACATTTTCCTGATCGTCATCGTCGCGGCATCGGTTCTGTACAGCTTCTGGGGCAACATGATTACGCCGAAGACCCGCGGCGTGGCCGGGGAGCTGGCGGAATGACTGCTTCCCGAACGCAGCATGTTGTTTCCGCCGCCATCGTTCTTGCCATCGCTGGTGCCGTAACCTGGGTCAGCTTCACGCAAGAGCCGGCAGCGGCATTCCTGTTTCCTCAACTCATTTCGGTGTTCTTCATTGCGCTCGCGCTTTGGAATTTCACGCGCGCGGCGCTGGGGATGGCCCGGGTCGGAGAAGGTGTGACCTGGTCCGCCGCCATGAATTTTCTGCCGGGCCTGGTTGTGGCGATGATCTTCGTGTTCTTCGCTGCGAAACAATTCGGGTTCTACGTCACGTCAACGGTCACGTTCCTGGTGATCTACACGCTCTATGATCCTGCCCCGCTAACAAGTGCCGCTAGCTGGGGCAAACGGACAATAACAACGGCACTATTCATGGCTGTCATCTATGGGCTCTTCACGCTGTTGCTGAAGGTTCAGACCCCGAGAGGCCTGTTGCTCTAAACCGTCGGCGAAGCCGGCCATTCTGCAAAGGGAGAAAATTCGATGAAAACGTTTACAAG
The DNA here is from genome assembly GCA_051009955.1 of Hyphomicrobiaceae bacterium. GTDB lineage: Bacteria > Pseudomonadota > Alphaproteobacteria > Rhizobiales > Hyphomicrobiaceae > Tectiglobus. Next base: position 7,197 of record JBPCWB010000559.1, read on the forward strand.
GATTTTGTTGGCATCGCTGGCCTTCACGGCATTGGCGGCGCCTGTTGCTCATGCGGAGTACCCTGAGCGTCCGATTGGCGTTGCTGTCTCCTATGGCGCCGGCGGTGCCACGGATTTCCAGGCGCGTATCGTGACGATGGTTGCCGGCAACAGCGATATGCTCGGCCAGCCGATCTACATCATCAACAAGCCGGGCGCCGGTGGTCGCGTCGGTTGGAACTGGTTCGCCAAGGAAGCGGCTGCCGACGGTTATATGATGTCGGCCTACAACGTCCCGCATTTCATTGCACAGTCGATAAAAGGTGGCGTCAAATATTCTGCCGACAGCTTTGAGCCGATCGCAAATTGGGGTGCGGACCCTGCGGTATTGGTCGTTGGCAAAGACAGCAAGTTTAAGACGGTCAAGGATGTGATCGAGTTTGCAAAAGCGAACCCGGGCAAATTGACGTTGTCGGGTGCCGGCCTGTTCGTTGGCCATCACATTGCTGCCCTGCAGATCCAGAAAGCAACCGGCACGAAAATGGCCTACATACCGACCAAAGGCGGTGGGGCCGCGGCGATGAAAGCCGTGATTGCGGGCAACGTTCTGGCTGGCATCAACAACCTTTCGGATGCATTCCGGGCGCGCAAGGCGGGCAACGTCAAAATTCTCGCGGTGGCCGATCTGGAGCGCAACGCGGAGTTTCTGTCTGACGTTCCAACGTTCAAAGAGGCCGGTTACGACGTCGATAATTCCTCGGTGAATTTCCGCGGCTTGATGGTGCCTAAGGGCACGCCAAAAGAGATCATCGACAAGTTGGCCGAGAAGGTGCCGGCAATGTTCAAGCATGGTCGCGTCGCCAAGCGTATGAAGGCCGGCGGCTCACCGGTCAAGGTTATGACCCGGGCCGACGTGCAGGCGATGTGGAAAGAGCGCCAGGCGTTTCTCAAAGAGTTGCTGAAGGGCCTCTAAGCAGAGGTGGAAGTTGGGCGGGCGGAGTGTGAACTCTCCGTCCGTGACCGTCAGTAATTGAATTGCATTTTGGCAATAGGATAGTCGAGGCCGAGCCAGACAAGTTCCGCGGCGCCAGCAAAATTGGTGCACGGCCGACACCGATATGCTTCGACGGCTTTTTTGCGCCCGGGACTGCCAGTTCGACCGACTCGTCCCGCGCCATGCAGGTTGATGCGCGCGTCAGGTGTTGCGCCAATGGCAAAACTCATCTCTTTTTTGCGGCTTGAAAATTCTGCATTGGGCTTCAGCCGTGGACGTCCGACATGGTCAACACGCAATCTATTGGCTTGACTAGCGCCATGACTGCTCCAGGATCTCGAGGGTCAAAGATAACTGTCCAGCAGGCAGCGTATTCAAATTCGGGAGCCTGTGGACATGTCCCATTCGAGCCGTCTTCGCACACTAAGTCATAGGGCGAGTAATTCCGCAGTATTGAAGCGTCGAGGTTGTTCATGTCAGAGGGCGCAGGTTGGCTTCAGATTTCGACGGCGGGTTTTGCAGCACTCAATCAGTCGCGACCAACGGAGCATCTGGTTAAGGAGTTAGTGCAGAATTCGCTCGACGCGGTTCAGGACACAGGAGGTGTTGTCGAGCTTAACTATCACCACGATGGTCGGAACTTCCACGTCGCGTGCCGCGATACCGGCGCCGGCATCGACGATCTTGCTGCGATGCGCGTGGTCTACCTAACATTCAAAACCGACAGCCATTTGAAACGCGGGCGTTTTGGCCGCGGGTTCAAGGAAATCTTGTCCGTTGCCAGGTCGGCAACGATTGTGAGCGGCAGTAAGGAGATCCATTTCTTTGAGGAGAGCGGCCGCCAAGTCACGCGAGAAATGGAAGCCGGCTCGCCGGCTTCGGGCACGCAAGTTTCAATGTCCTTCGATTGGCCGGCTGAGACGGTTGGGCAGTTTGATGCTTACTTCGACCGGCTACTCGTTCCGGATAATATAAAGCTGCTGCTCAATGGCTGGCCACTACCAAGCAGACGCGTTGCGCACGCCATTCAGGCGACGCTGATGACAGAGGTTTACAATTCGGAAAGCCGCAGCTGGCAGAAGCCGCAATGCTTGACGTCCATCGAGCTGGTGGACGTCCGCGATGGCGAGGAAGCGTTCATCTATGAATTGGGACTGCCTGTCGCCGCAGCAGAATGGTCTGTGCCTTATCACGCCAACGTTTTCCAACGCGTGCCCATGAACCCGAACCGAGATGCCGTGGCGAGTGGTTATTCCAAGCACGTTCATAGGGCCTGTCTGCCAACGCTGCTGCCGGACTTGACGCAAGAGGAAACGACTGCCGACTGGGTTGGGTCTGCCGGGGCCGAGTCGGCTCCTGAGATTCAGAAACAAATCATCACCAAGGCATTTGGCGATAATGCCGTTCGGTCAGTGCCGCCGGCTGGCAAGCGAGACTTTGATCACGATGCCGAACGCATCGGAGCCTCCGTCGTCAATACTGCGCAGATGTCGAGTGGGTTTCGCGAAATGGCGCGGACCCAACTGCGGACAACCAGAGAAATCGTATCGAAGGCTGAAGTCAACGCTGCAAAGACTGTCGCTGAAAAGGGCTTCAATCCTCGAGACGTCGATCAACAGGAAGATCCGCGGTTCGCGTGGATCACCAAGCAAGGCGGCGAGGCCCATGTCGATCGCTGTTTGTCGTTTGCGGTCTGGTTCTGCCAGAAGCTCGTTGATTCAACCGGTGACATGCTGCACCCGGTAAAAGGAAATCTGGCACTCGGCAGCGAACCAGTTTTGCTCTACGGCGCACAGTTCGGTACGTTTCTGGCCCACTGGAGCGAGGACAATGTCCTAACACTCGCGATTGACGTCGATTGCTTTTGGCAGGAACCATTTGGTGCCGAAGCTTTGGGTATTCTGATTCATGAGGCTGGCCACGCCCGGAACATGCACCACGGCAAGAGCTTCGTCGAAGAGATCGAGCGCCTGGCCGGCGTCGCTGCAGCGGTAATGATTGCGAACCACGATGAGATCTTGCGGACATGGCCGGAGCTGATTGGGCATCCGCGCAATGCTCAGAATTTCGCGCTCCCTGCCCATGAATTTGCGGAGGCAAAACCAAAGCGATCGTGGTTCCCGGATCTGGGCCGACGCGGTTAAATCGAGGCCGGCGGGCCGCATCACAGGAGCCAAGCGGGGAAACCATGTCCCAACTGTCGAAGTCGGACTATCTGCTCTATCTGCGTCATCCGGCGTGGCTGTGGCTCAAGAAGCATCGACGGAGCGTTTTGCCAAAGCCCGATGCGGCGTTGCAGGCATTGTTCGATTCCGGCTACCGGTTCGAGGAATTTGCGGAACAGCGATTTCCTGGAGCCGTGAAGCTCGGCTTCAAAGACTTTAATGAATATCGGTCGCTGCCGCGACGTACGGATCAGGCGCTGGCTGATGGGGCCGATACAATCTTCCAGGGGCGATTTGAAAGCGGTCGGTCGACCTGCATTATTGATGTTCTCAAACGCGTCGAGGGCGGGCTCTTTGATCTCTTTGAAATCAAAGCAAGCACGTCGGCGAAGCCGGAGCACATTCCCGACCTTGCATTTCAGTTGATGGTCATGGAGGGCGCCGGCGTCCAAGTGCGCAATATCGGAGTCATTCATGTCAACCGTGATTACGTGCGCGTTGGCGCCGTCGCGATTGAGACTCTGTCGATGCTGACGGATGTCACCGACAAGGTGAAACGGATTCGAGATGAGACGGCTACCGAGGTCGGCCGCGCGCTTGACATATTGGACTTGGCGGAAATCCCAGACGTATCACCGAGGTATCTCAAATCCGGCTCGATGGATGAATGGATGGAGATCTACGAAGCAGTCAACGGGCCTTTGGAAAAATACAGCATCTACAACCTCGCCGGAATTAGGGCGGAGCAGGTCGGCCGGCTTGAGGATGCCGGTGTTGAGACACTGAGCGACATTCCGGACGATTTTTCGCTGACGGGTCGACAGGAGCGCCAACTCGCAGCGATCAAATCCGGTCGACGGGCAGTTGATGGAGCGGCAATCAAGTCGTTTCTGGGCGCGGTCGAGTATCCACTTTACTTCCTCGACTACGAAACGTTTTCCGATGTCGTTCCGGTCGTTGATGGCACGCGTCCCTATCAGCACGTGCCGTTCCAGTACTCGCTTCACATCAGGCGGACACCGGGCAGCGAGCTTGAACATCGTGCATATCTGCACGAAGAAAATACCAACCCGGTCCCTGCCCTCCTTGCGCAGTTGGTGCAGGATCTGGGTGATACGGGCAGTGTGATCGTCTGGCATGATCCGTTCGAGACGCGTCGTAACACCGAGATGGGTGAGATGTCACCGCCCCACGCCGAGTTCCTGGCCGGAGTGAACGCGCGCGTCGTTGATCTGATCGATCCCTTCAAGAAGGGCTGGTTCGTCGACAAGGACTTCTTCGGGAGTTCGTCAATCAAGAAGGTTCTTCCGGTCCTGGTTCCTGACCTTTCCTATGGCGAGCTTGCCATCCAGGACGGCGAAGCGGCGCGGCGCGAGTGGATGGATGTCGTGCTGAATGACAAGCCTATCGAAAACCGCGATCAGGTGTTTGCAGATCTGCGGACCTATTGTGAACTCGATACGATGGCGATGGTTCGCATTTTCGACGTGCTTGAAGCCCTCTGATCGATAGAATCAAATCGCATGTTCTCGCACGATGCGGTCAAGGCCAGCCGGCAGGCCAACCCGGTTCGATGGTTGCTTGATTGGCCACAGACCAGATCATCCCGTCACTCGGTTCACTGTTACGCATGAACTCAAACTCGGTGTTGGGAACTGACGGTCGCTCATAGTTATCGTCGGTCGAGCCGCCGCGGCTGGTCAGATATAGACGCCCTTCATGCCTCCTGCCGGGTAACGTGTACCCGAGGCGGCGCCCTGCGGTACGGCAGTTTCGATTGCCGCTAAATCGTCGGCGGACAAGCTGATTCCACAGGCACCAACGTTTTCGTCAAGTCGGTCAATTCGCCGTGTTCCCGGTATGGCGACGACATCGTCGCCCTGCGCGAGCAGCCAGGCCAAGGTTAGCTGACTGGGCGTACAGGCCTTCCGGGAGGCAATATCTTCGACGCGTTGCACCAATGCTCGATTATGTTGGAAATTTTGCTCCTGGAACCGGGGGTGTTGGGCGCGGCGGCCATCAACATCGGCGAAGTCGCGTATCGTGCCTGCTAGAAAGCCGCGGCCGAGTGGAGCATATGCCACGAAGCTGATACCCAGTTCACGCGTGGTTGCGCGCGTTTCTTCCGCTTCGGTTCGATATAGAATGGAATACTCTGTTTGCACGGCTGCAATTGGGTGCGTTGCATGCGCGCGTTTGATGCGCTCCGGATTGGCCTCCGAGAGACCCAAATAACGGACCTTGCCCTGCTCTACGAGTCGCGCCATGGCGCCAACAGTTTCTTCAACCGGAACATCCGGATCAACGCGGTGTTGATAGTAGAGGTCTATGACATCTACACCCAATCGCTTGAGACTGGTTTCACAGGCTTGAGCAACATATTCCGGCCGTCCGTCGACACCGTTGGACTGGCCTTCGCGACGAACCTGGCCGAACTTGGTTGCCAGAAATGCTTTTTCACGCCGTCCCTTGATGGCACGGCCAACGACGTCTTCGTTGTGGCCCCAACCATACATGTCGGAGCTGTCGAGGTGATTGATGCCTTCGTCAAGCGCATGATGGATCAGCGTTTCCGATGTCTGATCATCGGCGGCACCATAAATGCCCGACAAAGACATGCAGCCAAGGCCAATCGTAGAAACGGAAGGGCCATCTGCGCCCAGCTGGCGATATGAAACTTCGGTCATGTTCGAGCCGTCCTGATCTCAATCAATCTTCACGATCCATGAAGTCTACGACCGCACACCTTGATAATCCACCGAAGGCTCGCAAATCGTCGCAATATTGGTCCCTCTCGGCCTGA
>JBPCWB010000560.1:0-3610 GCA_051009955.1 Hyphomicrobiaceae bacterium
ATAAGCAGCGCGAAGGTGTAGAACGGCACCAGAAGCTCAGGGTGATTGTCTTCTGCTTCGATGGCTTGTCGGCTGAGCGTGATGAGCTCCTCGACGCCCAGCAACGAGCATAACGGAGTCGCCATTGTCAGAATGGCATACCAGTTCATCCACGGCGGAATCATGCGCTTGAAGCACTGCGGCAGAATGATCTGCCAGAGCGTCTGGCTGCGCGAGTAGGCGAGCGACTCCGCCGCTTCCCACTGACCGGTCGGGACCGACTGAATGGCACCGCGTACGACCTCCGAGATGTTGGCCATGATCGGCAGGCACAGGCCGAAAACGGCCTTCATCCAATCGGGAATCTTGATGATCACACCGCCTATCACAATCTCAAATGGTAGAGCGAGCAGCACGATAAACAGCAGTACCAGCCACGGTGAGTTGCGGAAGGCCTGGGTCAGGAACTTGGCCGGAACGCGGAGCCACATTGCTGGGGAGATCTGCGCGAGACCGAGCACGACACCGGCGGCCGTCCCAATCAACATCGTCATCAAGGAAATAACGACGTTGAACAGAAAGCCTTGGCCGACCAGGAAGGGTAACCACTTCCAGAGCGCGCCAAAAGCGTCGACATACGTATACTTGGACTGCGCCGAAGCGATCGCGGGCCAGAGTGCGATCAACGAGAACAGCGCCAAGACCGTCCACGGTGAAAAGGAGCCCAGCCAACGGGAGAAGCCGATGGGATCCATAGCAGTCTTGCGTTGTGGATCGTAAGGCAGCAGAACCGGAAGATCCGTCGTTGCACGTGCACTGACGCCTGGTATCGATCGCGATCCCATGATTACCTCCCGTAACCCGGAATGCGCATGGATTTCTCCCAGCGATTCATACCGAAGACCAGCACGCCAACCAGAAGAATGAAGGAGATAAACAGAACCAGCATGGTTGGATAGAGGGCGCTGGGGTAGTCATTCCAAATACCGACACACTCATAGAGCAGCTCGGGCACGGCAATGCCGATGGCCTGTGTCGTTGTCTTGACCAGGTTGACGAGATTGTTGTTCAGCGCAGGCAGTGAGACGCGGAACGCAAGCGGCAGGACCACCTCGGTATAGGATTGCAACCGCGTGAAACCGAGGGATGCGGCCGCTTCCTGTGTCGACTCGGGAACAGCTTCGATACCGGCGCGAAAGATTTCAACATTGAAGGCGCCGGCAAAAAAGGACAGCGATATGATGGCCCAGCCGACATTGGAGATCAGCGGGACTTCGGTCCAACCGTCGGCGCCGGTCACGGTCGGCGTGAACTGACCCAATGCAAAATAAAAGAACAGGAGTTGCACAAACGGCGGCGTATTACGGAAGAACTGGATGTAACCCTGAACAATCCTGCGGACCCATGCGCTCGACGAACCCTGCAACCAGGCACCCACGACGCCGATGATCACCGAAAAGATGACACAAGCAATCGACAGCACGACCGTATATTGGAATCCGCTGAGAATGCGATTCCACTGTCGCTCGTCATGAAAGAAGATAAAATTCCAGCGAGGGTAGTCTTCCGCAACCTGGCGGAAGAACTCAGCGAACGCCTCAATCATGGTGTCGGCTGCCCCCCTTGAGTGGCAAGATTGGACGTGCCGCGGCAACGCGGCACCCCCATATTAGTGGTCGTTCTGTTCTACTTCTTGCCGGCGAGCCAATCGCCGTATGCCTGTTTCTTATCGGCCAGATACTTGGTCGCCTTGATGCCCCACTTTTTTTCCAACTCGATCAACTTGCCGGACTGATGCAGGTTGAAGGTGAGCCCAGACATGAAGTGGCCGAAGACGCAGTCCTTCTCGGCCAGCGGCACAGCGAGCCCCCAAGGGTTGTCATCTTCTGAGCTGAGCGGCATTTCAAAGTCATTGAAATTGCCGGATGCCAGATCGGAACCGATCGATGAGTCGTCGTAGACCCAGGCAACGCACTTCTTGTCGCGCAGGGCTTGTTTTGCTTCGGCATTGCCGGTGAACGCAATGACCTTCACGCCGTAGCGTTCCGTCACGACCTTGTTGTAGAAGGCGCCTTGCTTGCCGCAAACCGGCTTGCCACGCAGGTCTTCCCACTTGCTGAACTTCAACGCCTTCGGCGCCATGATGTTTGTGCCGGAGGTGTAGTAGTTCGGCTGGGTGATGCCAACGATCTTGCGACGGTCCGGACGGTCGGACATGGTCGCGATCATCATGTCGATCTTGCCCTGCTCAAGAAACTGCATGCGGTTCGACGACTGAACCGCGACTGTCTCCAGTTGAACACCCATGGCGTCTGCTGCGATTTGCGCCAGGTCGATTTCCATGCCGACAATCTTGCCGCCGGAGTCTCGATAACCCCATGGCTTGTAGTCGGCCTTCACACCAACCACCATTTTACCGCGGGACATGACCTTCTTCCAAACGTCGTTTGTGCATGTCGCAGCGATGGCCGATGTGGCCGTTGCAATCGTCGCAATTGTTGTGATTATTCCCAGGGTCTTTTTCATCGTGTCTCCCTTCCCATTTCGTTACATTGATCGGGCCGTCGGATCGGACGGTTACGCCGGGCCCCTGCCGCAGCATCAGTTCATCAGGCAAGTCCCTGCTACGGCGGAAAGGGATCATGCCGCCACATTCCGTGGAACACAACCAGTGAGACCGCGAAAAGCGCAACGCTGGTTTGGAAAAATGCCGTGGTTTGCTGGCATCAGGCGAAAAGCATATTGTGGGACCGTTTTCGAGACTTGTTTTCTTGCAGCACGGCCCATGCAACTCAGTGGGCCACGACGACGAGACCGGGGCAGCCATGGACCATAGTTTGAGAGATGCCGCTAAGGACGTGTTGATCCGCTATGGCGGCGATGCATTCCCCAACCTCTTCCGCGCCGCCAAAGGCAGCGTCGTCATCGATGATGAAGGCCGCGAGATTCTGGATTTCACGTCTGGCCAGATGTGCGCCACGCTGGGTCACAATCACCCGGCGATCACGGCTGCCATTAACCATAGTTGCGATACGGCTGTTCACATGTTCTCCGGTATGATTCCGGAGGCTGTCGTCAAGCTCGGCCAGCGGCTTGCCGAGTGGCTGCCGGGGTCGTTGCGCAAGTCACTCTTTCTCAATACGGGGAGCGAGTCGAACGAGGCAGCATTGCGGCTCGCCAAGCTGACCACCGGCGGTTATGAGGTCATTGCCCTCGGCGGCTCGTGGCATGGTACGACCGGAGGTTCGGCGGCGGCGACATTCGCCAGTGATCGGCGCGGATATGGCCCCAAGGTCCCTGGCAACCATGTCATTCCGGAACCGAACGCGTTTCGGTGTCCGATCGCGCATTGCCGCGACAACTGCGATAAGACCTGCCTGCGTGTCGGTATGGCGATGTTCGACATGGCCTCCGATGGTGAGCCAGCGGCCATAATCGCCGAACCAATCGTCTCCGCCGGCGGCGTCATCGTGCCGCCGGTCGGTTATTTCGAAGAGTTGCAACAGGCCGCGCATGCGCGTGGAATGAAGCTCATCTTCGATGAGGCCCAGACGGCGTTCGGTCGAATAGGCGCCCGCTCGGCTGCCGAGAAGCTGGGGGTGACGCCGGACATCATGACGGTGTCAAAGAC
>JBPCWB010000561.1:0-3898 GCA_051009955.1 Hyphomicrobiaceae bacterium
CTGCGTGTGGATAGCTAATGGTGCAAGTTCCTTCGGCATCTCATTTGTCGGGTGTTGAATGCCCACGTCCAAACCTGAGGTCGCCGTTGTTCCCATCGAGGGAAAGGGCCGCGGTGTGGTCGCTGTCGAGCCGATCGCAGCGGGCACTGTGATAGAGACGGCCCCGGTTAAGCCTTACGAAACCGAGGGTCCGCACGATGTGATGCCCGAGCCGTTGCTTCCCCCGGAGTTGGCCGATTTGCCCCACGATTGGGATGAAGAATGCGGGTGTTTGGTTTTCGGGCCCATGCAATTCTCCAACCATTCGGATGAGCCTAACGCAAAATACGAAAGCAACATCGACGCACTGTCGATGACGTTCACTGCGCTACGGGACATCGCGGCAGGAGAAGAAATCACAGTTGACTATGGAATTCCTCTTTGGTGGGACTCGATGGCCGTTCTGAATACGATCTGCAAGTCCTATCAGGAAGCAGTCAACGCCGGCGACGCGGCGGCATGCGCAAGGCAGTTCGCGTCGGATGCTGTACGGCTGTCTCCCGGTGGCAAGCCGGAATACGGCCCAGATGAGATCGCCAAGAGCGAACAACAAGACTATGACATCGCGAAGTGGACCATCAAAGTGCGGCCCGTGCACGCGCTCCAAATCGATGATGACTGGATATATGGAATCGTGGAAACGAACATCACCTTGGTCGCGCATGCAGATTGTTCTAGGAAGACTATGAGAGCCAATTACGGGTGGCTGTTGCATCGACAGCCTTCTGGCGAGTGGCTAATCAAGCGCGCGATGTGGAACTATCAGTGATAACCACGTGCGATCCAAAAAAGATTCAGTTCCGCTTTTGGCACTTAGCGGACTTCAATGCTGAAGCAGAGAGTATCCGTCAACCGGCACAAACCGAACGCGCCCAAAGGACTGACCAAGTCCGCTAGGGCTGCGCCCGGTGCGTTCCAGTGGCCAGCTAGTCCTGGATCTGAGCTCAGTAGGCTCCCTAGAACAAAACAAGAAGTGAACAAGATTGGAAAACTCGTCGAATCTTGGAAAACTCATGCATATGATTCTAAAAGCTGAATCGGAATAAAAGGCTGATTTTGTATCAGGCTTATGACACCAATTTCGCCGGTACGATCACCGGAAAGCTGTCGAGCCGCCACTGGTTTCGAGCCCGATTTCGGGGCCGCAACGCGTCATAGATACCGCCACCACCACCCCTCACCGCGCTCCTTCAGCCCCGCAAACCAACGGCAGGCGGGATAAAGCAGAACGAGCACGAAGACCCAGACGAGATAGACGCCACCGAGGTCCAAGCCGATGTCCGGCGTGGCTGCGAGGACGCCGGTCATGGCAAAGGCGGTGGCCACGGCAAGAGCGTGAATTAAATAAATGTGGATGACGTAGAAGAAGAACGGAACCTGTCCGAATGTCGCAAGCAGGCGTGCAAAAGCGCCCCGCGCGTGCTCGAACAGGGCGAGCAATATCAGCGCGGGGCCCAGCGTCATCATCAGATATAGCAAGGACGGAGGATATTTTTCGCAGTTGAGGAAGGAAAGCAGGGTCGCGAGCGACGTCTCTTGGGACGTCCATGGTGCAGGATCGCCGTAGAGGTTGGTGGCGCGCAGAACGATGAAGCCCAAGGCGATTGCGGCACCGAGTAGAATCAAGACGCGCTGCCTTGCCTGCCGTTCAAGCTGCATCATCGGGCCAAGGAGATAACCGGCCGCCATGACGCCGATCCACGGAACGAGCGGATAGAGAACGTAGAGACTCACGCCATCGCCCAGATACACTGGACCGAGCTCATGCAGGAGCCGCCAAACGGCCCCGCCGAGTTCCTCGGCTCGGACGCCGTCGAGCAGATTATGCCCGGCGATCATCACAAGCGTTAGGCCCGCGATGATCCAACGCGGCAGCCAAACCAGAACCGCCAGCGCTATCATCGAGCCGCCAATTGCGAAAATGATGCCGGCCGTCATGCGGAGGGGATCGAATTCGAACCTCCAACCGAACTTGATCAGCGTGAAATCAATCAAGATCAGCCAAAATCCGCGGACAAATAGGAAACGGCTGAGCTCTCCTGTGTCCCGTCCGCGGCCATAGAGAAAAGCCGAAAGTCCGGCGAGGAAGATGAATGTCGGGGCACAGATATGGGTCAGCCAGCGTGTGAGAAATAGCGCGGGCTGCGTCACATCGCGGGGATTGAAGCCGCTCGCACTGAAAAAATCGCGCGTGTGGTCCAAAGCCATAAGCGCGATGACAAGACCGCGCAGAATGTCGATCGATGCGATCCGCGCAGGCTTCTCAGCGTCGATGGCGGTCTGCCCCAGCGATGGCGCCGATAGAGCTTCTGTCCGCGTCATCGACATCACGCGCCGGGGCCCAGTTCCCGGTCGAGATTGAACGCAGCGCTGATCAGCCCCAGATGGGTAAAGGCCTGAGGGAAATTGCCGAGAGCCTCCCCGCGATGGCCCGTCTCTTCCGCATAGAGGCCAACGTGATTGGCGAATCCGAGCATGCGTTCGAAGATCAACCGCGCGCGCTCGAGCCGCTTGGGGTTGTGCCGGCCGGCCCGGGTCAGAGCTTCGACCAGCCAGAACGTGCAGATGTTGAAAGTGCCCTCTTCGCCATCGAGCCCGTCGCCTGCCTCCCCGACATTGTACCGGTAGACGAGACTGTTCGCGGTCAGGCCACTCTGTTCTGGGGGACGGAGCGTTGCGTCCAGCGTGCTTAACATGCGTGGATCGCTCGGAGATACAAAGAAGGTCAACGGCAACATCAGATTGGCGGCATCAAGGGAGCTGCCCCCATAGTATTGAACGAAAGCCTGCCGGTTTTCGCTCCAACCGTTCGCCATAATGTCCTCATAGATCTCGTCGCGAACCTTGAGCCAGCGTTCGCGCGGAGCGGGGAAGGATCGTTTGTCGGCGAGCCGAATGGCACGGTCGAGTGCAATCCAACACATGAGCTTGGAATACACGAACTGCTTCTGACCGCCGCGGACCTCCCAGATACCCTCGTCAGGCCTCTGCCAGTTATCGCAGACCCAGTCGGTGAGCGTCCTTAGAGACGTCCACAACTCATAAGACGTGGGACAGCCGTACTTGTTGGCAAGATAGGCGGCGTCTAACAGTTCGCCGTAAATATCGAGCTGCGACTGATCGAAGGCACCGTTGCCGATTCGCACCGGCTTCGATCCCATGTAACCGTCGAGGTGGTCGACTGTCTCTTCGGTGAGCGTCTTACGGCCGTCAATGCCATACATGACTTGCAGCCTGCCGCCGGGACCTGGCTCCTTGCATAATCCTGCGAGGAACTGCATGAACCGCTCGGCTTCCTCGACGAAGCCCAAACGAATAAAGGCATAGACGGTGAACGCGGCATCGCGGATCCACGTAAATCGATAGTCCCAATTCCGCACACCGCCGATGCCCTCCGGCAGGCTGCACGTGGGCGCCGCCACGATGGCGCCTGTCGGTTCAAAGGTCAGCAATTTGAGCGCCAGCGCCGAGCGGTGAACCATCTCACTCCAACGTCCGGTATACGGGCACTGGCCGATCCAGCCGCGCCAGTAGGCTACGGTGCGCCGAAACAAATCTTCCGCCTCGTCCGGTGAAACCGAGAGTTCGCAAGCGTGCTCAGGCGGGATTTGACGGAGCACGAAAACGGCCGACTCGCCTTGAGACAGAGTGAACTCAGCGACGACGCCACCCTCGTGCACGTCCATCGGGACGGTGGACGCGAGCCCCAGTGTCAGGGATGGCGATGTGAACCTCGCACCACTTTCTATGAGTTCCACCGCGTGCGCATCACGCGCGTAGTTGAAAGCCGGCCGGCATTCCATGCGCAGTGTCAGCGAACCGAGATCGGCGCGCACTCGTCTTATGACCTGAAGCTGAT
>JBPCWB010000562.1:0-8678 GCA_051009955.1 Hyphomicrobiaceae bacterium
GATATCGTTCGCACTCCTGGCACCGAGAGCAACGTTAAGGAAATCTACGACGCCTGCCATCGCCTGTCGCAGGACCCGGCCAACGTCATCTTCAACCAGTTCTCCGAGTTTGGAAATTACGTCATTCACCGAGCTGTTACCGGACCGGCACTGGCGCGGATATTCGCGTCAGTCAATGATGATGGCGGACTGACACCCCGGGCCTTCGTCGCGGCTTCCGGCTCAGGCGGTGCACTGGCGGCCGGTGACCATCTCAAAGAGACACTTGGCACCCAGGTCTGCGTGGTCGAGGCGCAGGAATGCCCGACATTGCTCTACAACGGATATGGTGAGCACAACATTCAGGGCATTGGCGACAAGCATGTTCCGCTCATTCACAACGTCATGAATACGGATTTCGTGATTGGTGTATCCGATGCAGCGAGCGACAATCTCAATCTGTTGTTCAATACGACGGCCGGACGCAGTTTTTTGGCGCGCCGCTCGGGCCTCGGTCAGGAAACTCTGGGATCACTGGACGACCTTGGGTTATCATCGATTGCCAATATCATCGGCGCCGTGAAATACGCCAAATACATGGACCTTGGCGCGGACGACGCGGTTCTCACGGTTGCGACAGATGGCGCGGAGATGTACCGGACGGAACTTTCGCGGGTCGAGAGCTCTTTGATCGGCGGACGGTTCGACGAACTAAAGGCGGCGGAGACCTATGGACGTTGGCTGCTCGGCGCCAGTACGGATCACACCGTCGAACTGGATCGATTGGGACGTGAGCGAATATTCAATCTGGGATACTTTACATGGGTTGAACAACAAGGCGTCACGCAGGCGGATTTCGATGCGCGCCGCAGTCAGGCCTTCTGGAATGGATTGATGAAGCTCGTTGACGTCTGGGACGGCATGATCGATGACTTCAACGCTGCGTGATCAGGCTTGAGCGTCTGGGGATGTTCGCCTCACGGCAAATTGGAGACGTCTGACATGAGCAAGGTGGATGTCGTCTATGAATTGGAAGACATCGCCCCGGACGGGCGTATCGGTCTGATCGCGCTGGCCACCGACTACAACAGTGAAGCAGATTTGCGCCGCATGCTCCCGGCCGGCGTCGACATGTTCACGAACCGGGTGCTGAATGCCAATCCGGTTACGCTCGAAAACCTGCGGGCAATGAGCGGCGACATCACCCGCGCAGCGCAGGGGATCTTGCCGGGTCACGGTGTGGATGTGATGATTTACGGCTGCACTTCGGGCACCGCCGCGATCGGGGAGGACGAAGTCGCCGTGCGAATTCGGGCAGCACAACCGGGTGTCCCATGCACCAACCCCATTGCTGCAGCGCGGGCCGGCCTTCATGCATTCCAGTCCCGTAGAATCTCAATCCTGACACCCTACACGGCACCCGTAAACGCGGCGCTTGCCGATCGCTTCAGCGAGCAGGGCTTCGATGTTCTGAACATTGATGGGTTCGGTATGGACGACGATATCGAGATGACCGGATTGCCCTTGCCCGCGATCGCCGAGGCCGCAATCCAGGTCTGTGCTCCGGACGCAGATGCCTTGTTCATCTCCTGCACTGCGATCAGGGCGGCCGCCATCGTTGAGACATTGGAAGAACAGCTCGCGAAGCCCGTGATCACCAGCAACCAGGCGTTGGTTTGGCACGCACTGCGGCTGATCGACAACCCAGCTCGGGTTCGCGGATTTGGGCGCTTGTTCGAACTGCCCATGGTCGATGGGGCTTAAGTTGCGGCTCTAGGATGCTGCTTACGCGATATGTGAGGAGATCCCGGCTGTCGAGGTTCGACCATTGGGCGGGACGCGTCTGCGCGCTGCGGCGGACCACATGAGTTGTCAGGGCCAAATGAGCTGCGTACCTTTGGTCGAGCACAAGCGACCTGGATGAAGCGAATTGGAGAGTCTGTCTCATGAAGATACGTCATGCAGCGCTTTTCGCGCTGGTAACGGTTTGTAGTGTCTTGCTAGCGAACCGGTCGGTTCTGTCTGGTTCGAACGAACCCATTCGAATTGTGCTCGCCTCGAAAACCAGCCAGAACGTGATCGCCCACATCGTCGGTCAGGCCTTGATCGAGGCCGGATTCCGGTTTGAACTCGTGAAGGTTGCCAAGATGAAGATTACTTTGATTTCGTCCGGAGCCGCGCACTTTGATCCCCTATTCGACGTACCAAAGGCGCGTGAAGCGCTCGATCGGGCCATCCATGAAGAGAAGGTCTATTCACTCGGCGGACTGCAAGCCAATGGGCCAGACGAGCCCCAACTCAAAGTCATATGGGTTGGCGTGCGAAACAAATGGCCGAACGCGGAAAAGTTGTTCAAGCGCATGATTATGCCAATCGATGAGCTGAACGCGATTGCGCGATCGATTGATGCGGGAGATGTTCCTCTTGAGAAGGCTGTCGATACCTGGATGGCGGAAAACAGCAGCACTTGGAAGAGCTGGATTTCTGCGTCGAGAAACTGGATGAAGCCATGAAGCGTCGTTCTGGCCGTGATTGATGGGTCGGCCAGATGGCCTTGCGTCCGCTTCGTCGTTGTCGCTCTTTGCGCTGAGGTCTAGCGAAAATCTATCCTTTGGCGACCAACTCGCGAATCCTGCGGTGGACCCTATCCGGGCTGACCAGCGCAGCGCGCACCAGCCGATCAAAGCGCTGTGTGAAATAGCGAACCTGTTCCTGACCAGTAATCACCAGGTATGCTTCGCCGATATAGACCGCAACGCGCAGTTGGCCGAACACGGTGAATGGTGCTGAATAGGACTTGCTGCCGTCATAGAGATGGAGGCGTAGCGAGGGATAGCGTTCCTCGCAAATGCGCGACATGTGCTCCAGTTGCCGTCGGCATCGCGCCGCCGAAATCGTGCGCCAAAGCCCGGATTGTGCAGCCACATCCTGCAGCGTCTGGATTGGCATCGCGATCTCAACATCCATGTCCTGAAGTGAGATCTCGCCAAGAATGTTCTCGACACCCCCGCCCCGCGTGTAAATCGCTGGCCGTGGGCTGTCAGACTGTTCGTCGGTCAGGCTCAGCATGTCGGGCAACGTGGACGGCACATAACGCAATTTGGTTCCCTGCGCCTCCGCGTGCCAACGCGCAAGAGGGGACGACTCGTCGGCCAGCATGGCCTGTTCGATTTGCATGCTGCTGGAGACTTCCTGGCGTCCCTCCGGCGCATTTTCGATAGCCAACAGCCAGTCGACCGAGACGCCGCTGGCAACAGCCAGGCGCCGCAACGCTTCTGCGCGCGGAAGGCGAACCTTATCCGCAGACAGGAATTGGCTAAGGGCCGAGCGGTCGATGCCGGCCTGCCGGAGGAGAGCCGTTTTGCCTTCGCTGTGTGCCGCGAGGATGTCTTTGAGTCGTTGTCGAAAGATGCCGGCAACTTCGCGCTTGTCCATTTTTCGAATCCGCTACAGATGTAGTATTTCTACGACGAAATAGTATTTAACGATGAAAATAATGCAATAAAAGCACATATACCCGCAAGCCTGGCCGCGCGAATCTTCGTATCAGTTTTGCATGGCAATCGGTTGGCACGCACCCACGCAACGAGCATCTTCAGATTTGGTTTCAAGTCATGGGATGAGACGGCCGGAGTGGCCGACCGTCGCGGTCGCCGTCACGTGTTACGCAGGCTTCACTGCAACGGCACTCTGGGCTGCCTCCATCAGTCTCTGGGTGGCCGCACCCATTCTAACCGTCGTGCTCACACTGCACTCGTCGCTGCAGCATGAAATCATCCACGGTCACCCATTCCGCAATCAGCGCTGCAACGATCTACTCGGCTTTCTGCCGATCGGTCTGTTTGTTCCGTTCGAGCGATTCCGTGACACGCACCTCGCACACCACCACGATTCGTCATTGACGGATCCCCATGACGATCCCGAAAGCAACTATGTTGATCCCGTCCGTTGGAATGCGATGCCCTGGGTTCTCAAAAGACTGCTGCTGTTCAATAGTACTTTGCTCGGTCGCATGGCGGTGGGGCCGGCGATCAGTCTGACCAGGCTTTATTGGACGGATCTCCTAGCGATGAAGAATGGCGAACCGGGCATTGGCCGCGCCTATCTATTGCATGGACTCGGTCTGATCGTTCTAGCGATTTGTCTTTGGCATTTCTCAACGCTGCCGTTCTGGCTCTATGTATCGTGCGCGTATTTCGCGATGTCATTGCTGAAGATCCGAACGTATCTCGAGCACTGCGCCAACGCGGATGTCGCGCATCGCACCGTGATTGTCGAAGATCGAGGTCTGCTTTCGCTTCTCTTCTTGAACAACAATCTACACGCTGTTCACCATGCCCATCCAGGTCTTCCCTGGTACGCCTTACCGGAGCGATATCATCATGGCCGGTCAGATTTCCTGCGCCGAAACAATGGCTATGCATACCCTTCATACAATGTGGTGATCCGCAGGCATTTCCTGCGTCCGAAGGATCCGATCGTACATCCGCTGTCTTGGCCGCACGCGAGGAGAGCGGCGCGGTCCGATGACCAGCGAACCCGTCACTCGGCTCGATCATGACAGGTCATGATCCGATTGCCGTTTTGCCGATGTATGATTGGCAGCACGTGCGTTGTCAAACGGATCAATTCTGGGTGGCACTGCGCCAAAACCTGATTAAATCTGGTGTCAGCGCTCCGCACGGATTGAGCAGGCCGGCCAATCTCTTGGCAGCTTGGCGCTCACGTCAGCTGGTCTTGGGCCAGACCTGCGGACTTCCCTACGTCGACCACCTGCGCGATCACGTCCAGCTCATCGGCACACCGGACTATGGTGTGCCCGGGTGTCGATCGGGCTGGTATCGCAGCGCTGTTGTTGTTCGCAGCAACGACGAACGCGAGACATTGCCCGACTTTCGGCACAGCATTCTGGCCGTAAACAGCAGGAGCAGTCAGTCAGGTTGGCGGGCGATCCTGTCTGCACTAGCCCGCGAGCGGGTCGATTGGCCCTGTTTTGCAAGTGTTATTCGGTCCGGATCCCACGCCAGATCCATTGAGCTGGTTGCGTCGGGGCAGGCGGATCTTGCTGCCGTTGACTTCGTAAGCTGGCGCATGGCTAAAAAACACCTGGTGGCCAGCGGTCGTGTTCGCATTCTTGACTTGACTGATCCGATGCCGGGTCTGCCCCTGATTGCACATCGTGCCGCCTGCCGCGCCACACTATGTGAGGCCGTGGAACAGGCCATCGAGGAACTGCCCGAGCACGTTCGTCGTGCCATTGGCATCTGCGGTTTCTGGCGCTCGACACCTGCAGATTATGACATCATTGCGCGTCAGCCGTGGATCACGGCCAAGCGTGCTATTGGGATCAACCGTTGACGGCCGCCTCAACGCTGCAGCGCATGCCGCGGACGTTCGACGAGCCGGAGACAGGATCGAATGGGCCGTCGTAGGACAGGACCGCGTTGACGTTGATCTCGAGTGCACCGTGGTCCGGCCCGTCCGCTGCCGGGCGCCACCAGCCCATGCCGGTGCTGACGACATTGCGTGATGTTGCATCCGATAACTTGATCCGCAGGCTACATGCTCCGTCCATGCCGGCGACTTCGAGGTGCACCCAATCACCATCGACGAGCGAATGATCGTGCGCCGTATCGGGATGTATCATCAGGCGTGGGTCCGGTGAAACTTTTGCGGCCCAGTCTTCCCCTCGGAATCGTGAGTGGTGATAACTGCGCTCACGATCGCCGGTGACCAAGGTCAGCGGATAGCGGGCGTTAAGCGCCAGCGGGATTGCGTCGTGCGCTGGTTCCGAATGCGCCGGCAGCGGATCAAGGCCAAGTTCGTCGAGCGTCGCGGAAAAAAGCTCGACCTTGCCGGATGGTGTTGCGAACGCCCGGCTGTTGCGCGCAACGTCGTCGGTGAGCTGGTGAAAGCCTGTTGCCTCCAGTTCGGAGATGTCGATACCGCTCTCGCCCAGGAGATAGGTGTTGAAGTCGCGTTGCGTTCGCCACGGCAGAACACGCCTCGCGGTCGCCTGGCGTGCCTCCAGTCGGTCCAGAAGTGGCGCTGCAATTCCTAACTCGTCGCGCGCTTCAGCGCGTGGAGGGACGACGGCCCGCGTAAACAGAACCGTTCGTGTTGCTGGTGAAAACGATACTTCCTCTTCTTCGAGCGTGGTCGTTTTGGGCAGCAAAATGTCCGCGAACTCTGCCGTCGGCGTCATCTGATGCCCTGCCACCACGACAAAATCGAGTGCTTTCATGGCCTCGATCGTGCGGCGCGTATCAGGATAGGTGACGACGATGTTGACGCCACTGATGTACATTGCGCGAACGGGATGGGGTTGGTCTGTCAACACGGCGTTGATCACGGACGGGTTGTGACATGCCGTCTGCCAGCCACGCGGTCCTGCCCACAGCGGAAACCGCGCGGCACCAAGGGTCTGCTGTTCGATTTCCGGGGCAAGCCGGAACTCCGGCCGGTGTAAAATCTCAAGATTTGTCCTCAGGCCAGGAGGTGGATGCTGGCGCAGATTGCCGCCGACCCGGTCGATGTTGCCGCTTATCGCAGCAAGCGCATGGAAGGCGCGGAACGTCTGGACGCCGACGCTCGAAGCGTCGATCCCATGACCGCTGACAAACACAGATGGCCCGTCCGCGTACATGCGTGCTGCTGCAATAATCTGATCGGCCGGCACGCCGGTTTGCTGTTCTGCGACATCTGCCGGAAATCGAGCCGCGCGCTCACCAAGTTCTGCAAATCCGTGACAGTGGTCGCGAACGAATGCGGCATCGTAGCGACGCTCCGTGATCAAGACGTTGATCATTGACAGCGCCAGCGCTGCGTCCGTGCCAACCCGCGGTGCCAACCAGAGATCGGCGATCTGTGCGACCGCAGTCTTCTTGGGATCGATGACGACAATATGCGCGCCGCGCTTCTTCGCTGCTTTTAGCGCCATCCACTCGATCGGGTCCGCCATTGTCGAGTTGCGACCGACGACAAGCGCGCATTGGGTATTGGCAATATCCTCGCCGCGTGTGATGTCGAGCCCCGTGATCTTCGCACTGACACCGCGGCAGCCCCCGCATAGGTCCTGGTTGATCATCCAGTTTGGAGATCCGATGGATCGCAACATGAGCGCAGTCATGACGCTGCGGCTGAAGAAGGCACCGCTTGTCGCCCCGACAATCGCCTGCGGGCCGTATTGACGGCGCACGTCGGCTAGCCTGTCGGCGATCTCGTCGAGGGCCTCGTTCCAGGAGATGCGGGCCCACTTGCCGCCGCCGCGCGCTCCAGTGCGGCGCTGCGGATAGAGTAGTCGGTCTTCACTGTTGACCAGACCAGGTGCACCGCGAATGCCCTTGATGCAGAATGCGCCGTTTGAGTGCGGCGCTCCCGGGTTCGGGCCATACTTGACGACCTGGCCGTCCCTCACGGTCGCCAGTGCACCGCAGTTGGTCGAGCATTCCCAGCATGTCGTCGGGTAAACACCATCGCGCGCCTGGACCGGCTGTCCCATGGTAATCTCCCTGCTGGTCTGAACCGTTGTCTGGTTTCGAGTTCGAGAACACTATCGCGGTGTATACCCGATATCCAGCTTCAGTCGAGGTTGCGGACACGCAGCGCCCCTCAGCCTGTCGGTCCCTTAGAGTAATGGTAAAACTTCGTTGACGAACCGGCGCATTTGTCCGAGTTGATCATAGGCTGAGAAACGCACGGAGAGTAGGTCGACCCCTGCATCCGCAAATGCGCGAAGCGTCTCGGCGCATTCCTCCGGAGAACCGTGCGCGGTCCACATCTCGACGAAGTCACGATCGAAATCCGTTGTGTAGTATTCGTCGAGAAAACGCTTGCTTTGTTCGAAGGCTGTTTCGCGTTCGCCGATGTGAACGTTGTGGTACACACACCCTTCGATCTTTGCAGGATCTCGGCCATGGGTCGCCGCTGCTGCTCGTACAGCTTGCCAGCCCGAACGGTACTGATCGGGCGTCACCATCGTCGTCATCCAGCCATCGGCATGTCGTCCGACCCGGGAAATGGCACGATCGTAGATCGCGGGGGAGGCTTTGAATGCCTGCGGGTTATTGGCAATCCAAATCGGCGGGCACGGCTTCTGCACCGGTGCCGGGCGAACCGCGACGTCCTCGAAGTCGAAGAACTTGCCGTGGTGGGTTGCCGGATCGTCGGTCCATAACGTTCGCAGCACCTGCATCCCTTCGAGGAGGCGTTCGACGCGCTCTCCGGGGGGGATGCCGAAAGCGCGGTACTCGTTGGCAAAACCGCCCACGATGCCGTGGCTGCCGCCACCGCCGATGCAGGCGACCAACAGACTTCGCCCCTCACTGAGATTATCTAACGCGGCCCACTGCGCAGCCAGCACGATCGGGTTGCGCAGCGGGAAACTCGCCATGCATGCCGTACCGAGACGGGCATGACGCGTACGCCCCGCAAGTGTGGACAACAGCGTAACCGACTCCAGCCGTGGCTTGGCCAGGAGGTTGTCGCCGACAAAGAGGGAGTCGAAGATTTGCGAACTATCCGCTTCCTCCGCCATCTCCAGCATCTCCTTGATTGTCACCGCTCCAAATACAACGCCTTGGTTCGGCAGCAGCAGGCCGAGCTTCATCTTCGACAATTGATCGTCCTCCAAAAGATGTTCGTGCCGTATGAGCTTATTCGATCACGACGGGACCCAGTCAACGCACCTGAATGGCATC
>JBPCWB010000563.1:0-7598 GCA_051009955.1 Hyphomicrobiaceae bacterium
TTCTGCCCAACGGCGATTTTCACTTCACCGACCGTGTTGACAGTGACGGGCACGGCAATGGACCAATCCATCTGCGATACCACTTGCGCGTTACGCCCGATCGTATCGAACTCGATACCAGCAAAAGCGATGATCAAGTGGCCGGGCCGGTCAACTTCCTGATGAGCAAGACCGTGCCGGCCATGGTGTTCGGGTCCTACCTGCTCGAAGAAGGTGCGCACGCCATGCTTAATGCCGGTGCAGAGCGCGTCATAGACGAGGTGAAGATCCGGCCGGGCTCAATCTTGCAACCCTACTTCCCGGCGCCCCTGGGCATGCGCGGGGTGACCATGATGCGTAACATGGCAGCCTGTCTCGGGCTACTCAACGTCGCAACCGGCGGCAAGGCAAGCGCCGCGCATAGTGCGTATGTTATCTGGTACATTCGCGGCCACGACGATGACGGCAAACTGTTCCTACTGTCCGATGGGCTGGGCGTTGGATACGGCGCGCGGCCGACGTCCGATGGCAACGATGCCGTTTACCTCGTCGCGCAGGAAAACTTTCCATCCGAATTCCTCGACGCCGTCTTCCCTGTGCGTGTGCTGCGCTATGCGATCAATCCGGACTCGGGCGGGCCCGGTCGGTGGCGCGGCGGCTGCGGCTTGATCCGCCAGATCGAAGTGGAAGTGCCCGAGGCGATGATCTCGATGCGCATTGATAGCGTCGACAACCCACCGTGGGGCGTCAATGGCGGCATGGCAGCCCGGCCCGGGCGCTGTGTTATCAATCTTGGTCGCTCAAACGAGCGCACGATCAACCCGCTCAGCGATGGCAATATCGTCAAGCGCGGTGACATCATAACGATCGAAACCGGCGGAGGCGGCGGCTGGGGCCATCCGTTTGATCGCGAGCCTGAATTGGTTCTGGACGACGTCATGGCTGGATTTGTCAGTGAGGAAAGTGCGGTAAGTGATTACGGCGTCGTACTGTCGGGCGATGGTCGATCGGTTGACGTTGCCGCGACCAATGCGCGGCGCGCGGAACGCCCCGAAATCGCAATGTTCCACCGGCACACGTTTCAAGAGGTGCTCGACTGATGGCGTCAGACAAATCAGCGAGCGCGGTGGAGGCAATTATCGGTATCGACACTGGCGGCACATTCACCGATGTCACGCTGCTCGACACCAACACGGGACACGTGTGGAATTCGAAGACGCCTTCGACGCCGGACGACCCCTCGCAGGGTTTTGGCAACGGCATCGTGGAGGTTCTGGCAACTGCGTCGCTGGTCGGTTCGAATATCTCCCGCGTGCTGCACGGGACGACCGTCGCCACCAATCTCATCCTTGAAGGCAAAGGCGCGCGTGCGGCTCTGCTGACGACAAGCGGTTTCAAGTACGTGCTTGAAATCGGCCGCCAGGATGTACCCCGCCGCTCCAACCTTTTCACCTGGGTGAAGCCTACCCGTCCGGTAACGCCACGCAACATCTACGAGATTGACGGTCGCATCACCCACACCGGCAGTGAGATCACGCCGCTCGACGAAAACGCTGTGCGCTTGGCTGCACGGCAGATCGCTGAAGATGATATCGACGCAGTCGCAATTGTGTTCCTGCACAGCTACGCCAATGTGGCGCACGAACGACGTGCAGCGGCTATCATCCAGGAAGAGTGCCCCGAATTACCTGTATCGATTTCGAGCGACGTGCTCCCTGTCTTCCGCGAGTTCGAGCGCTCTATGACGACCATCCTCAATGTGCATGTGATGCCGGTCGTCACGCGTTATGTGGAACGGCTCGACGAGCGGCTGAACGAGCATGGGATCAGCGCGCCACTGCTGCTGATGAAGTCGAGCGGCGGTGTAACGAGCACGCGCAATGTGCGCCGCGCTCCGGTTGAGACGGCGTTGTCCGGACCGGCCGCCGGCGCCGTTGGTGCCGCATTCATCGGACAAAGTGCCGGCATCAGCAATCTCGTTGGCATCGACATCGGCGGGACATCTGCCGACATCTGTCTGATTCAGGATGGGGATCCCGGGCTGACGACACAGGGCCGCATCGGCGAATGGCCGATCGGCCTGCCGCTGGTGGATATCGTGACGATCGGTGCTGGTGGCGGTTCCATCGCACGCCTCAGCGAGAGTGGAACACTTGGCGTTGGCCCGCAGAGCGCGGGCGCACACCCGGGCCCGGTCTGTTACGGCCGCGGTGGCACGGAGCCAACAGTCACCGACGCGCATCTTTTGCTTGGGCATTTACCGGCGTTCCTGCTCGGGGGACGGTTGCAACTCGACATTGACAGTGCGCGTAAGGCGGTGAAAGCACGTATTGCCGATCCCCTCGGCATGACGGTTGAGAGCGCGGCACATGGCATCCTCGCGATTGTCGACAGTCACATGGTCGGGGCGATGCGCGTCGTTTCGGTCGAGCGCGGACAGGACCCCGGTGATTTCACCCTGCTACCCTTCGGCGGTGCCGGACCGCTTCACGGTGGCGCCCTGGCGGGTCTGCTCGATATGAGCACCATTCTAGTGCCGCCGAACCCCGGTGTGCTGTCGGCGCTCGGCTTGCTCGTCTCCAGCCTCAAGGCCGAGTTTGCGCGCACCTGTCTGCAGCTTGGTGGCAATGTCGATATGGCAGAGATCACCGGCGTCTACGCAACGCTCCATAACGGCGCCGTGGCCTGGCTCGATGAAGAAGACGTGCCGGCCGGCGCGCGCCAGATAACGTGGTCGGCGAGCCTCAGATATGAGAACCAGGGCTTTGAGCTGTTCGTTCCCTGGCCGCCCGGGCGCGTCGATCAAGCCGCCATCGATAGCGTCGTTGACGCGTTCCACAGCCAACACGAACAGCTCTATACGTTTGCGCAATACGATACGCCAGTCGAAATCGTAACGCTTCGCGTCGATGCACGCGGAATTTTCCCCGCGCCGGTGCTGACCGAGCTGACCCCGCATGCGCAAGAAACGGATGTGATCATTGGCCGGCAGGCCGTTCATTTCGAAGACGGCGTGGTGGATTGCCCCATCGTCGACCGCGACAAGCTTGGTGCGGACGCCGTCATCGAGGGGCCGGCAATCCTCACCCAACTCGATACGACGACGCTCATTCTGCCGGGACAAACAAGCCGCGTCGACCGCTACGGCAACTTGCTTGTCATTCGGCAGTAGATTGTGGACGTAGTCTGGCCTCTCAGGCGATCCGCGGCGGCGTGTTTTCTCCAAGATCCCAATAGATACCCGCCATGATCTCGAGCGCGCTGCGCGATATCGGCATCAGAATGTGTTCATCCGGGGCATGCTGTGAACACCCGGCGTACGAATGCGGAACCCAAATCGCGGGCATGCCGAGCAGATCGGTAAAGAGATCGTTGCAGATCGAGCCGCCGGCCTGAGGAATGATGGCGAGGGGTACATTGGTCGATTGCGCAATCGATCCCTTGACCCATTCCACCCATGGGTTGTCAGGCTCGGTGCGGCTTGCCTTGTAACCGGCGGCGTTCGACGGCGGTGGTGGCTCAACCCGCACGCGGTCGATGCCATGTGCCTTGAGATGACGGCGTAGCGCCGGAACGATGTCGTCAACATCGGTGCCAGCGATATAACGCAATTGGCAGTGGGCCCGGGCCGACGGTGCGATTGCATTCACCGGGCTTTCCGGGTTGCCGGATTTCATGGCGAGGACTGCAAACGAATTCCAGGCATAGACGTTTTCAGCCGACGTCAGACCAGGTTCGCCCCAGTCCGGATCAATCTCGGGCCCGCCTGCACCGCCATCCAGTTCGACCGTTGCCAGTGCCTGTTTGACGGCCTCGGTCATCGGTGACGGCCGCCATTCCTCCACCTGTATTTCGCCCTGCGGTGAGACAATCGTTGCGATCGCGTGCGCTAATATTGCAGCAGGATCGGCCAGCGCACCGCCCCAGTTGCCGGAATGATGCCCGCCGTCGCGCAACTCACAAGCTAGATCAAAGTTCATTGCACCACGCGCGCCAAGGGAGATCGTTGGCCGATCCGTGCGCACGCGTGGACCGTCTGAGCCGATGAACACGTCTGCGGCGAAAGTTGCTTTGTTGGCTTCGATAATCTCGTGCACGCCGAGGGAGCCGTTTTCCTCCCCCATCTCGATCATTACCTTGGCGTTGAATCCGAGGCGACCGCGTTCGTCAATGACAGCCTTGATGGCCGCCATATTGATGGTGTGCTGCCCCTTGTTGTCGGCCGTGCCGCGACCATAAAGGCGATCGCCATCACGCGAAGTCTGCCACGGACCCGCCCCCATCGTCCACTGGTCGTCCAATCCACGTATGACGTCGCCGTGGCCGTATCCGAGCACGGTCGTTGCGCGGTCATCTTCGTGCCGGGTGGCGAGCAGCACGGGGCCACAGTCCGGGAAGGGGTTCGCAAAAGTCTGGCAGCCAAACCCCATTGCCTCGAAAGCCGGGATCATTTCGACTTCAAGATAACGCGTCAAGTGCGGCAGGCCGGCGGGTGTTTGGCTCTCGGTTGGGATCGCCACCCGCCGCTGAAGGTCCGCTTCAAATGCGCCGCTGTCGATATACGATCGTGCCCGCGAAATGGCACCCGTGCGACTCGGCATCTTTCGAACCTCCGTGGCTTACGTGATCACTTCGAACAACCAGGTTGGCATGCCGCCGCTGAGCCGTCCAGGCTCCGGCGTCGCGAGTGGGGGCTTTTGTCAAACGCACCATCTCCGCGCCTTCTGGTGCCGAATAATCTAATCACTGCGAAATGGCCCGTGGCGCGACGCAACTTGCTCCGGGGGGCCGTGCAGCCGTCACTGTCATGCGGGGCAAGCGTCACTGAAATTCGGGTGCTCCGCCTAAACCAGAAACAATTCCAAACTCGCCGGTTGTGCCATATTCTGTCTCACTGACGATCGGCTCACACCCTGGTCGGTTGAGGGTCATATTCTGCCGCTCAATTAACTTCGACTTCCACCTAACGGATCGCTCGTGACGCTTCAGCATCCATGATGATGCCGAACTTCACGTCGATGAGGTCGTTGTCGGAGTAGGCGAATATGGCCTTGTCACGCATCATGCCGGAGGCATGTCTGCGACATGACGGACCGGTCTACTGCGCGGCAGGGTCGGCGGGTGAGACGAACTTCGGCGT
Organism: Hyphomicrobiaceae bacterium; assembly: GCA_051009955.1. Classification (GTDB taxonomy): domain Bacteria; phylum Pseudomonadota; class Alphaproteobacteria; order Rhizobiales; family Hyphomicrobiaceae; genus Tectiglobus. The sequence goes on from JBPCWB010000563.1 coordinate 5,120, forward strand.
GACCTTTGTTGCCGTGCCGTAGGCTGAATCATCAAGCGTGGCGAGATACTCTCGCGTGGCGCGACTGGCTATTTCGGGATCCATGTTCTTGTTCCACGCGTTACGCTTGACTGAACGGCGGCGGTTGGCATCGGCTTCAATGAGGCTGGCATCGACAGCAAAGCTTTCTCCGCCAACCAAGCTGGCGGCGATGCACGAGGCAACGACGCGCTCAAAAACAAGCGGAAGAATATCACCATCAGCGAAGCGTTCATTGCGCGCACGCGAAAACGCCGAATGATCAGGAACGGCATCTTCGATGCCAAGTCCGCAGAACCATCGGTAGGCCAAATTGACTTGCACTTCGCGGGCCAGGGCACGTTCCGAGCGAATGCCGAAAACATAACCAAGAATGGGCATGCGCAAAATGAGCTAGGGATCGATCGACGGCCGGCCGAGGTTGGAATAATGACCGGCCAACGCGCCGTGGACCCAGGACAGATCCAACACGGCTGCGAGCTTACGGACAAGATGGTCGCTCGGCGCCGCATCATCGAGATTGAAAGAATAGAAGAGCTGATCCTGATCGCGATTGAGCCGTCCTATCATCGCCCATCTCCCACATCGTTTTCAGTGAGAAAACGGAATCACTGTTCGCAGCCAGCTTCAACGACTCTTACAACAACATCATCAATCAGCAGACTTCTCGTCGGCATTATCGGTTCGCTAACCCGTTAGCAGCCTCGGCATGAGCTCCTCTGCCAGTGTCACCGTCTCATCGATCCTGGCGACACGTCGGGCGCCCGGTCGGAAAGTCAGGTAAACAGGAAAAGGGCGAGAAACATACTTGCGCAGGCACCGCACCAATGCACCGCTCTCCAACGCATCACCGAGCATAAAGTCGGGCAGAAAGGCATAGCCTTGGCCAGCTGTGACAAGTTCAAAAAGAATGCTGAAGCTTTGCACGGCAATCGGACCCGCCACTTCAATCGTTGCTTCTTCGCGTCCTGAAATGAGCGTCCACGTTGTCGCCGGTCGGTCGCCGCGGAACGTCAAACATGGCACGTGAGAGAGATCGGCAGGACGCCTGATCCGGTATTCATTCGCCAACTCGGGCGACGCAACCAGCCAAATATAGAAAGATCCCAGCTCACGCGCGACCAGGCGATCGTCATCAAACGTGCCAACCCGAAACGCGATATCGGTGCCTGGGTCCTGCATGTCCTCGAATGTGTAGGCCGTCCGCATCACGAGCGACAGGTTCGGATGCCGCGCACGGACAACCGGGAAAAGCTCTGAGGCGATGAGGCTTCCAAATTCAGGCGTTGCCGCAATTGTCACTTGTCCCGATACACCCGCGCTCTCCTCGCGGGCAATGTCATCGAGCAGGTCAATCTCGGCCAAGATCGAGCGGATGCGGTGATCGAGACGGGCACCGATCGGTGTGAGCTTCACGGACCGCGCGCCACGCTCGAGCAGCTGAACTCCGAAGTGTGCTTCAAGCTGCGCCACGTGGCGACTGACCCCCGACTTCGCGATACCGAGCCGTTCAGCGGCTGCGCTGATCCCTCCGAGCCGCGCAACCGTGTGAAAGCTCTGCAACGCAGACAATCCTAACGTTCTAATATCTTGAACCATATGTTCTGAATTATCCTACTGTTGCGATTTTCGGCAAGCCTTATTTTCGGTACGTCAGACGAGCCCCCGGGCATGGGGCACAAACCGGAGATGAAAGCATGAACATTCTGATCACAGGAGCCAGCAGCGGTTTTGGATCTTTAATGGCGGAGGATCTCGTTAAGGCCGGTCACCGCGTGGCCGGGACGGTCCGTAGCCCGGAGGGACGCAACGCAGCGTCCGCAGCCGCATTGCGCAAACTTGGTGTAACGGTCGTTGATCTCGACGTGACTGACGATGCGTCCGTGAGTGCCGGCGTCCAAGTGGCCGAAGCGGCACTGGGCCAGATCGATGTATTGATCAACAACGCCGGTGCTGGTGCCCATGGTTTGCAGGAGAACTTTTCTGCTCAGGATTTCCAGCGCGTGTTCGACATCAATTTATTTGGTATCCAGCGCATGATCCGCGCCGTCCTGCCGCCCATGCGGGCGCGTGGTTCCGGCCTCATCATCAATGTCTCAAGTTTGCTGGGTCGCGTTACAATTCCGTTCCTCGGCCCCTACAATGCAAGCAAGTGGGCCGTGGAAGCGCTGAGCGAGAACTACCGAGTGGAACTGAGCCAGTTCGGCGTGGACGTGGCCGTTGTCGAGCCCGGCGGCTTCCCGACGAATTTCTTCGGCAACCTCATTCAGCCGTCTTCCCGCGATCGGGATACAGGTTACGGAGAACTGGCAGGCGCGCCACAGGCGATGCTTGAAAGCATGGGGAACTCGCTGGCTGCAAACCCGCTCCAGAAGCCGCAGATTGTGTCCGACGCAGTTGTGGCACTCGTCAACATGGCGCCCGGTTCGCGTCCGTTCCGAACAGAGGTCGACCACAGCGG
>JBPCWB010000564.1:0-2728 GCA_051009955.1 Hyphomicrobiaceae bacterium
TCAGATGCTCCACGCACCGTATTTGGATGTTTGCTAACTGCCCTGCGTCGCCGGCGGGAAGCGGGCGTTGCCCCGTTCACGGTCATGTCCTGCGACAACATTCCAGAGAACGGCAAACTAACGCGGACGATCACATGTCGCCTGGCGCAGGCGCAATCAAGCAACTTCAGCAACTGGGTGGCCGCGAACGTTGCCTTTCCCAATAGCATGGTCGATTGCATAACACCTGCGGTATCGGAGCGCGAACGACATTTCGTGCAGAAGCGCTTCGGTATCGCCGACCCACGCCCCGTCGTCTGTGAACCGTATAGACAGTGGGTGCTCGAGGATAACTTCCCAAACGGGCGGCCCGCGCTGGAACGCGTCGGTGTCGAATTCGTAGCTGATGTTACGTCCTACGAGCTCATGAAGCTCCGCATATTGAATGGCGGTCATGCCGCGATTGCCTATCCGGCTGCTGTACTGGGTATTCACCAGGTCCACGAAGCGATGCAGCATCCCGCAATCCTTGCTTACTTGCGCAAACTCGTCGGCGAGGAAATCATACCGACGCTGCCAGCCGTCGCAGATGTCGACTTTCATCAGTATTTTGAGACCGTCTGTGGCCGGTTCCTCAACTCGGCCGTTGCAGATACCATCGAGCGCCTGTGCATCGATGGCTCCAGCCGCCAACCCAAGTTCGTTCTGCCGACGATCCAGTCCCGCCTCGAGGCGGGCGAGTCGATCGATGGCCTCGCGCTCGAACTCGCCCTGTGGTGCCGTTATTGTGCGGGCGTCGACCAGGAAGGCACCGCAATCACGATTGTCGATGTCAACGCCGAAGCCCTCACGCAGCATGCGCAGCGCGCCAGGACCGATCCAGATGCCTTTTTGGAACTCGAAATGGTTTTCGGATCGCTCGGCAAGGCGCCCGCCCTGCGCCGTGCATTCTCGTCAGCGTTGGAGACCGTCTGGAAGACCGGTGTCGCGAATACATTGCGCAATTATACGAGGTGTTCGGCCTGATCCGTCTTCGAAGCAGACGCCGAAGCGATCGACCGACCGTTCGCTCCCGCAAGGTGATGGATGGGAACTGGTCTAATCGATCAAGGCCGGACCGCTGCGGCAAACGATCGACGCTGACGCCCCGCTCATTGAGCTTGTCAATGAGCGGCGTGAGAGGTGCATCAGTTTGCCAAATTCACGGCAAGCCCAGAGCCCGGCACCGCAAGAAGGTTTGATGTCTGGCGCGCGTTGCAGCTTGATCCATGACAACGACGCATTCAGCGCGCCGACCTGATTGTCACGTCAGCGACGCTGGGGCTTCATGACCTCAGCGGATCGGCGGCGCGTATAGCAATCCGCCTTTGACCCACAAGGCATTGAGCCCGCGCTTCATCTCCAAATCACTCCCAGACCCTAGGTTTCGATCGAAGATCTCGCCATAGTTCCCGACGGCTGCAATCACCGCACGAGCCCACTCGACACGCAGCTTCAAGCGGGCGGTGGCTTTTTGCGGCACGATAATCTTTGCCGGCGCATTCGCCGTCTTCGCACGCTCAGCAGTCCACTCGGCTTCCTCTGCATTAATGAGCAGGTACAGAACCCACTGAAGCAGTTCGCGCCATTTCGGATCAGTGCTGCGCACGACAGGTCCTAACGGTTCCTTCGACAGAACCTCCGGCAAAAATACATGCTCGGAAGGTTCGGCGAGAAGCGTCCGCTCACCCGCAAGCGCGGAGAGATCGCTGGCATAGATCGCGCAACGGCCGCGCTCGTAGTTGCGGCGAACGGCCGTGCGCTCATTGGACAACAGTATATTGGCCTTGATCCGTCCCCGATCAAGGAACCGACGAATGTTACCCTCCAGCGTTGTCCCTTTGAGCGCGCAGATCACTTGATCTTTCATCTGCCGCGCAGATTTGATTCCGCTCTTTTCTGCGGCCATGAATCCCTGCACGTCAAAATAGGAAATGCCGACAAAATCCAGGTCCTGAACGACATCGCGCGTCATCGTCCAAGTCGTGTTGCGCGACAATACATCGATCTCTCCATTGAGCAGCGCCGCGAAACGTTCGGTCGGAGACAGCGGTATGAATTTCACTTTTCGGGCGTTATTGAACACGGCCGCGGCCACCGCCCGGCAATAGTCAACATCGAAGCCCGTCCAGCCCTTTCCCAGAACACGCTCTGAAAATCCGGTAAGCCCCTGGCTTACACCGCACAGCAATTGGCCGCGCTTGCGGACTTGATCCAGGGTTTCAGTCGCTGTCGCCGGTCGAGCCGACACGACGGTTAGAAAGATCACAGCCGCCACACCGTAGCAGACACTTCGACAGGTTTGGATCATTGGCCAACCTCAACGTCTCATGGCGCGCGAGCACATGGGCTCGTTTTGTGGACGCACGCCGATCGCAGAGGATCATTGTGTCAGTCTCGGATGATTGACATGCCCGAGAATGATTGCAGCATCCCTAGCTGGAATACGCCACAACAATCTGATATTCATAGTTAAATCATATTGGCCGTTTGATTTCCAGTGAGGCTTAGTTCGTGCGATTTCCAGAAACAATTCCTTTGAATTTAGCACCCGGCACAGCACGGGGTTATGTCGAGGCCCATCCGGTCAGGTCTTCGGTGACGGCCGGCCAGTCAGTAATGTAGCGGCCCAATGAGATCAGATAGCCACCTACTTGGCCGGCCACCGGCCATCATGTATCGTTTGGTTTCGCGTGCTGCAGCGCCACGC
>JBPCWB010000565.1:0-5275 GCA_051009955.1 Hyphomicrobiaceae bacterium
GTCGCGATGCAGGATCGATTGCCAAAGCTTGAGTTTCGGAGCAGCGGCACGGTATCCAGCGGCCAGGAACCATCTTCTCCCGTCACTACGACACCGGCGCGGCAACGCCGCAAGATCACACCTCCGGCCGCGTTGTTGTTGCATGCGTTCCGGGCGCACGAAGGGCCCATTGCCAAAGCCGCTTTTGCCGACAACGGCCGGTTGATCGTCACCGCCGGTGCCGACGCAACGATGAAGGTCTGGGAGACCTCCACCCGCAATCTGCTGCGCACGATCGAGCTTGATGACGGACCGGCCACGGCTTTGGACACGCAGGACAGCACGGCACTGACGGGTCATTCGGAAGGCGTGATCGCGCTCTGGGATCTGGAAGCAGGGACCAAATCGAAGTCCTTCAAGCGCAACGCAGCGAACATTTGGGCCGTGACATTTGCCGGCAACACAGAGCGGTTCTGGTCGGCCGGCCACGACTGGGAAATCGCGTTGTGGGAAACGCAAACGCCGTCTGAACCGCTGCACGTTCTCAAAGGGCATGAACGTGCCGTGCAGGCTCTTGCCTACTCGCCGGCCCACACTCTGCTCCTGTCAGGCGGCGCCGACAATCAAGTCAAACTTTGGAACGGCGCCGGTCTCAGTCTGCTGCGCACTTATGGGCGCACGCGCGATTTCGTAATGTCGGTCGCGTTCTCGCCCGACGGTGACGAGTTCGCCGTTGGAACACTTGACGGTCGGATACGGCTCATGACAAGGAAATCGCGCCGCTATCGCGAGATCCGGGCTCATTCGGGTGCCGTCATTAGTCTGAAGTATCTCACGGACGGTGGCGGCCTGATATCGGCAAGCCGCGACGGGTTTGTGAAGTTGTGGAATGTCAAACGCCGCCGCGTTATCCGCACTTATGGAGCGGGTTCGCGGGCTGTCCATGCCGCCGACATCGCCGCGGGATCGGGTATCATTTTGTCTGCCGACGAAGCCGGAATGGTGCGCCTCTGGCGTGGTGTTCCGACCGCTGAACGCCGCGCCGCGCGCAAGTAGAGGCCGGACCCCAAGCGAACTGGGGGCTGCTCATGTTTCGAGAGTGCCTTTGGCATCGGTTTTTGCCGGACCGATGCCTAAGTCTTCTCATGCGTCGATTAGCTTTTCTGAGGCACCTTCTTATCCGCCTTGCCTTGCGGCTCAAACTTGCCGGTGGTCGCGAACGCCTTGATCTGAGCCGAGAGCTCCGCAAACTCGACGCATGTCGTTCCGCATCGCTTCTCGATCTCAGTCAACTGGCCTTTTGCCAGGTCCAGCTGACCCTGTTCAAGAAAAGCCTCTCCGAGATAGGCCCGCGCGACGGTATAGTTCGGATTGATTGACAAGGCTTTGCGATAGTACGTCATCGCTTCTTCGACGCGCCCGAGTTTGCGTGTTGTATAGCCGATATAATTCAGAATTCGCGGGTCGTTCTGGTTCTTTGCTTTGCGGAACTGCGCAAGGGCTTCGCCATATTTCCCGGCCCGCGCCAGCCAGTAGCCAGTCTGGTACAGCTGATCATCATTCAGCTGATTGTTCGACTGATTTTGGCATTCCTTCTTCTTCTTGTTCTTCCGCTTGCGGCAGTCGATGTTCGTGTTGGTGGGCGCTTCCGACATGGCTCCCGCCGGGGACGTGCCGACAATTGAAACACCCATGAATGCCGTGATCGCACATGCCATCGAGAGTGCCGAAAACAGACCTAGCCGTTGGATCATCTAGAAACACCTTTCCAGTGAATTTGCTCGTGGCCGTTGCACTTATAAATACACGAAGATGGCCTGGCCGAATTGACAAATCGTATCAAAGGCCTGTGAGTTCAAGTTACGACTCCGGCAATCCACATGCAGCAACAAGGCTCTGTCAATCTGGCGCAAGTCTGCCATCATCTGGCACACCTTCGTGATAATAGCTGTTTTGTGATAGTGCAGACCTCTCCGATCGAAATATGGACGGCATGTGATGTTTGGATGGCGACGCCGGAGCGATGGCTTTGAGTGGCACAAATATGTGCGCACGACGATCAAGCTGCGTCGTGAAGACCGGCGGAAAAAGATCGAAGACTTGAAAGACGTGGCTGCCGCACGCGTTGTCGATGTCGGCCGTGCCGGGGCCAGCGCGAGCCGGACGGTTGGCTTCAGCCTCGTTTCTTGGCTGAAGAAGTGTGGATCAGCCTTGTCGCGCGTGCCGAGCCTGATTCTACGCGGTTTCAGTCGCCTTCTGCGCGGTTTCGGTCGAGTGGTACTGCTATTGAAGCCGCTGGGCGGATTGGTGGTTTGGTTCATCAAGGCGCTTTCGCCAAGACTTGAACGCAACGGCGTGACGTCAATCCTTGCCCTTGTCGGCGGCGTTGCCCTGGTTTCAGCGATTGCACGAATCGCGACGAGCGGGTTCGATGGACAGGCCGCCGTTGCCATCGGCCTTGCAGCAGTCATGCTGGTTCTCGCGAGCGTTCCAACGGTGGCGCGCGCGATGAGTGACTCTGGCGACGACGACAGTCGGCAGTCGCCGGCATTTACTGGTCGGTTTAACACCCGCCTCTTTGCGGCGGCAGGTGCTGTCGTCGTGTGCGGCCTCATTGGCTATGCAGCTTACGTCTACATGCCAGCGATCCCGTGGCCTCAGTCAACCGGATCTCTCGCCAGTCTGACCTCGACATCCAAGGAAACGGTTGCCGGCCGGGGCCGGGCGATTACCGGCGACACAATTCGCATCGGCTCTGCCGTCGTGCGCCTGTCAGGCATCGAGGCCCCGGAATTGCGCCAGCGTTGTCGCAATGAACGTCGGCGCCGGTGGCGCTGTGGTCAGTCGGCGCGGCGCGCGCTTCAGCGTCTGTTGGCGAACAAGCGAATTGAATGCGAAGTTGCCACGGTGGATACCGATGGCAAGATTCGGACGGGCTCCTGCAAGACGGCGGACGTCGACCTCGCCGAGAAGCTTGTCGCCAGGGGCCACGTGTTCTCAGCCGGCGGCTTTTATAGCAAATATGACAACGCCGAAGATCGGGCACGCCAAGCCAAGCGCGGTGTCTGGAGTGGCAAGAACCAAAAGCCGTCTGAATATCGCAACGCTTCGTGGGAACGCGCGAAGCGGCAAGCCCCGCGGGGGTGCCCGATCAAAGGGCGCGTTCTGCGCGAAGGCAAGGTTTATGTTCTCCCGTGGGCGCCGTCCTATGCGCGCTCGAAGGTCCGCACGAACCGCGGCGAGCGTTGGTTCTGCTCCGAACGCGATGCGATCGCTGCCGGCTGGCAACCCGATCCAGCCGGATAATTGGTTGAAGACTTGGTCTTCAGATGCAGTGCGGCTTCCCAACTTATGTGATTCGGTGTTTTAATGCCGTCGTTCGCTTTACGACTCGATTACGGGGAGAGTTTGCTTGGCGAACACCACGTCAATTCGCACCGGGCCGCACGCAGTGGCGGAGCAGGTGTGAACGCCTTGGGGGACTGCTTGCTCACTTTGGACGATTGCATCGCGTTTGGCGAACTCAATCGAGAGGTCGTGCTCGCTATTGCAGAGCATGAACGCGTGCCCGAATTGTCGGCCGTCGCGATCGGCACCAATCTCATGCTGCAGTCGGACGGCCTGCGGACAATCTACAATATGATTGTTGCCGTGAAAAACACGGCCGCCGCGCGCGGCGAAGCCCACCGTTCCCGTGACCTTGAGTCGACGCTGGCCGAGTTCGTCGCCGAATTCCCCGGCGCGCAGGCATCGGCATAACCGAGGGCGCTCGCCACTCGCCCGCAGCACACCGGCTGTCGTGCCACTCTTGACGCCTTCTCTCGGGAAGAGTTTCCTTGTCGTGAATATCCGGCGCAAGCGCGATCGGAGCCGTACCGACGCGGTCCAATGACTGCACGATCACCCGCAAATGGAGGACAGAGATGCAAGCCGCACCATCGGGACTCAAAGTTTATCAAACATACATCGATGGCAAGTGGGTCGATGCAATATCCGGCAAGCGCCTGCAAACCTCCGATCCATATACCGGCGAACCCTGGGCTGAAATCCCGGATTGCGATGCAGCTGATGTCGACCGCGCCGCAGAAGCCGCCTATCGGGCTTTCGACGACGGGCCTTGGGCGCGCATGACGCAGACCGCGCGCGGACGCGCGCTACGCAAGATTGCCGACCTCATTGAAAAGAATGCCGATCACCTCGCCGAGATCGAAGTGCGCGACAATGGCAAGCTGATTTCCGAGATGAGTGCGCAGCTCAAGTATTTGCCCGAGTGGTATTACTATTATGGAGGGCTCGCCGACAAAATCGAAGGCCGGGTTGTGCCGGTCGATAAGGCCGACCACTTTGCCTATATCCTGCGCGAGCCCGTTGGCGTTTGCGGCATGATAATTCCGTGGAACTCGCCGTTACTCTTGACGGGATGGAAACTGGCGCCTGCACTGGCCGCCGGCTGTACGGCCGTGATCAAGCCGTCCGAGTACACGTCGGCATCATTGCTGGAATTCATGAGGTTGGTGATCGAAGAAGCGGATCTTCCTCCCGGCGTCGTGAACGTGATCACTGGTACTGGCCAGGCTGCTGGCGAGCCCATTGTCACACATCCAAAAGTTGCCAAGGTGGCTTTTACCGGCGGATCGCTGACCGGCTCCCGTGTCGCGTCGCTTGCCGGCCAGACATTCAAGAAAGTCTCCTTGGAACTTGGCGGCAAATCTCCGAATATCGTCTTCGACGACTGCATCATGGACGATGCCGTCAGTGGCGCGATTTCGGGGATCTTTGCTGCAACCGGCCAGACGTGCATTGCCGGTTCCCGCCTCCTTGTTCAGGATAATATTCACGATGAGTTCGTCGAACGGCTTGTCGACATGGCGAAGACGGCGAAGCTCGGCAATCCCATGAGTTTCGAGACCCAGGTCGGTCCTGTCACGACACCGCCCCAGTACGCGAAGATTCTCGATTATATCGATATCGCCAAAGGCGAAGGCGCCAACTGTGTGTTGGGGGGCGGGCCTGCGGGCGCCGACGTGGGTGGTGGCAAGTACTTCGTAAAGCCCACCGTCTTTACCGATGTCGACAACAAGATGCGCATTGCCCAGGAAGAAGTTTTTGGTCCCGTGCTCTCCGTCATCAAGTTCAAGGACGAGGACGATGCGGCGCAGATTGCCAATGATGTCATGTACGGCCTGGGTTCCGGTGTGTGGACGCAGTCGATCAAGCGAGCCACCACGATGGCCCAGCGCATCCGTGCAGGCACGGTTTGGGTGAACACCTATCGGGCGGTGAGCTTCACGATGCC
>JBPCWB010000566.1:0-3709 GCA_051009955.1 Hyphomicrobiaceae bacterium
GTGTCGAGGCTTGCGCGTCGACAGGTGGGGTCCTGATGCCGCCGGTGATGGGGGCGACGGCCTTTGTCATGGCGACGTTCCTGGAGATTCCCTACTCGGAAATCGTGATCGCTGCGGCGTTTCCATCAGTCTTCTATTATCTCGGTCTGTATTTGCAGATTGATGCCTACGCGGCGCGCAATGACTTGCAGGGTTTGCCTGCCGAAGAGCTGCCGTCGATCGGCACGGTGCTCAAGGAAGGCTGGTATTTCATTGCCGTTTTCATCTCGCTGATCATCATGCTGCTCTATATGCAGCGAGAGGCGCAGGCGCCTTACTATGCAACGGCCGTGCTTTTGGTCATCAATCAGTTCTCGAAAGAACACCGCTGGAACTGGGCCGGCGTGGTGACGTTCATTCGCGGTGTCGGTTTGTTGTTTGCCGAACTCATGGCCATTCTCGCCGGAGTCGGGCTGATTATCGGGGCGCTGACGCTGACTGGAAAAGTCGGCTCGATCACTTATGAGTTGACGCAGTTTGCCGCCGGAAACACGCTGCTCCTCCTCTTTATGGCAGCGGTCACCAGCTTCGTCTTGGGGATCGGGATGACGATCACGGCGGCTTACCTGTTCCTAGCTGTTACGGTAGCGCCGGCGCTGACCCAGGGAGGCCTTGATAAACTGGCAGTCCATCTCTTCCTGATGTACTGGGGCATGATTTCGTTCATTACGCCACCAGTTGCAATCGGCGCATTTGCGGCTGCTACGGTGGCCAAGGCGGATCCGATGAAAACCGGATTGGAGGCGATGCGGCTGGGAAGCATCATTTACTTCGTGCCGTTCTTTTTCGTTCTGAACCCGGCATTGATCGGCCGCGGTGACGCGATGGAAGTTCTGGTGGTGCTGGTGACGACGGTGGCCGGGATCACGCTGATTGCCGGCGGTCTGCAGGGTTACTTCTACGGTATCGGCAAGCTCGATGGGAACGCGATGGGAATGGTCGGCCGCGTCGGCCTGGTGCTTGGAGGGATCATACTGGCGTTGCCCGGTAACGAAGTCATCGGGTTCAGTCATTGGCAGATCAATGCCGCTGCAGCAGTCGTTATCGCCATCGGGGCGGTATTTGGTTGGTTAGGGCGCCGGGCGGAGCCGGCAGTCGCAGCGTAACACGGGTGCCGTTGCCGCAGCCAACCTGTCCAGTGGAGGAAGGTTAATGATCGACGTCAAACCACTAACAGGGTGTATCGGTGCCGAAGTGTTCGGCGCCGATGTCAGCGATGCGCAGCAGACCGATGTCTTGATGGACGCTTTCGCGACACATGCCGTGATCGTCATACGAGACCAGAACATAACGCCGGAGCAGCAGTTGGCCTTTGCCAAGCGCATTGGTGACATCAACGTCAATCGCTTTTTCACAAGTGTTCCCGGCAATCCCGAAATTGCGATGGTGTTGAAGGAGCCCGACCAGGAACGCGCAATCGGTGAGCGCTGGCACACGGACCATTCCTACGATATTGCACCGGCGATGTGCTCGATGCTGCACGCTATTGAGACGCCGGAGATTGGTGGCGACACAGTGTTTGCCTCCATGTACGCTTCATTCGACGCCTTGTCGGATGGCCTCAAAACGACACTTCGCGGGCTGAAGGCCTGTCATTCATCGCGACATGTGTTTGGCTCGGGTCGTGAGGGCTCGGAAACGAGCAAGACTGGCAGAATTGGCAACTCCGAGGCCGCCAAGCAGGACGCCCTACACCCCGTCGTCATCCGGCACCCTCTCTCGGGCCGAGAAGCACTGTACGTCAATCCGGAATTCACGGTCGGCTTCGACGGCTGGTCGCCTGAGGAAAGCAGGGCTCTGATCAACTACCTGGCAGCGCATTGTACCCGAGCGGAGTTCACTTGTCGGGTGCGTTGGCGACCAGGTTCGATTACGATCTGGGACAATCGCGCGACCTGGCACAAGGCCGTCAATGACTACCCCGGGCAGCGCCGGCTGATGCATCGCATTACCATCGAGGGCGTCGCGCTGAAAGGTGTGCAGGTCGTTGCGTGACGGTGTTGGCGCGTTCGCAGACTGCCAAGAGTCCGACCTGTATTCGGGCGGTCACTGCATGCGACTGTTGGAGGTGGGCGTCGCCTGTCTCGATTTGAACCTGGAATTCGTGCCCGCACGCGGCAAAACGATTGCAGCTCTGGAGATGTGAACAGTGAACTTGGATATTGATGGCGCGGTGCCAAGTGAGTTGGTGGGCGATAACGCCCCTTCGGTGAGGCCGGGCGATGATCCGGCCTTGTATGGCACAGCCGCACTTGCGCCGTTGGATCCTGTCGAGGCGCGCAGCTCTCAGACGTTCACGCTGACCTACACTGTTGGGCGGTTGGGGATCGACGATACTGGTGGTATCCGCGTTGCGTTCCGTCGAATTGGCGACATGGGCATGCCGCAAACCGCCGATCCCGGTGCGGCGAACTATGTCTCTGCGTCGAGCAACGGCGATGGCCGGATCGACCTCAGCGTCAGCAAGGGCGGCATGCGGCCGTGGAATCTGATCATCACGGCAGAGCAGCGCGGCGGCTACCTCAAGGAAGGCGAAACGATTACCATCGTCTTCGGTGATACGGCTCGGGGTTCACCTGGAATGCTGATGCAGACATTCGCGGAAAGCGGGTGCGAGTTCCGAGTCATGACGGACGTTCAGGCGACGGGAAACTTCCTGCCCTTGTCCGGTCAGCTCTGGGTACCGATCGTGGCCGGACCGGTGCATGCGTGGAAAGCTGTTCTTCCGACGTTGCGGCGGCCCAAAGAGACGTTTCAGCTCGGTATCAAGGCAGAAGACATCTGGGGGAACCCGACAATCCAGGCGAGAGGGCAACTTGCGTTCAACCCCTCGATGCCGGTCAAGGGGCTGCCGGCGTCTGTCAGCTATGAACCGGACGACCGCGCGCTCACATTCGAAGGTTTATCGGTCGACGAAGAAGGCACGCTGCGCATTGACGTGATCTGCGATGGTGAGAAAGTCGCCGAGGCCGGGCCATTGATCATTCGCGCGGGCGATGTTGCCGGCTACTGGGGAGATCTCCACGGCCAGACCGGCGAAACAATCGGGATCAATCGCATTGAAAGCTATTTCGATTTTGCCCGCAACAAGGCATTCCTCGATGTGACGAGCCACCAGGGGAATGACTTTCAGATCAATAATCGCTTCTGGAACAAGCTTAACGAGCTGACGGCCCAGCTCGATGAGCCAGGCCGGTTTGTCGTATTTCCTGGCTATGAGTGGTCGGGTAATACGGCGGTCGGGGGCGACCACAATGTCTTCTTCCGGCACGAGGGACGCCAGATTCGTCGTTGTTCCCACGCGCTCCTGGAAGATCGCACGGATCTGGAATCCGATGCCAACACACTGACGGATCTCTATAAGTCGCTCAAAGACGAAGATTGCGTCATGTATGCCCACGTCGGCGGTCGTTACGCCAATATCTTTTATGATCATGATGCGCGTATTGAGACGGCGGTCGAAATGCATTCGGCATGGGGGTCATTCGAGTGGATTTTGTCTGACGGGTTCAAACTTGGCCGCCGTGTCGGCGTCGTCTGCAACAGCGACGGTCACAAAGGCCGCCCCGGCGCCAGCTATCCCGGTTCGTCAACATTCGGAGCTTACGGTGGTCTGACATGTTTTCTCTGCGATTCGCTCGATCGCGACGCCATATTCGAGGCGATGCGG
>JBPCWB010000567.1:0-4157 GCA_051009955.1 Hyphomicrobiaceae bacterium
GTTGGATCTGTTGCGGGTGCCGAGCGCTGCCAGAAATTGCGCCAGATAGCGGCGGACATTCACGCATCCGAGACAGTCAGGCCGTTGGCAGATTTACTCGGCCAACCCGCGAAGAATTCGACACGTAATACTGAGGTAGCTGCATAGGTGACGCCGCAAAGAATGAATGCATCGTGCAACAGTTTGGCCGGATTTGTTGGCGTCATCTGAGGTCGGGCACGATGTGACCAGGACTGCCTTCGTTCGCAGCGAAGAACGGTGGGCATTAGGCCCCGGAAGCAAACCTTGGGAGGAGCTCCATGAGATTTACGCTTAGCAAAATTGCATTTGGCATCATGGCGGTTGCGCTGATGATGTCGATGACGAGCCCGAGCCAGGCCCAATCGACCTGGGAGCGGATAAAGAAATCCGGTGAAGTGAAATTCGCTGTCTTTAATTACCCGCCATATTTTGTAAAGGACAAGGCGACGAATGAATGGGGAGGTGCTCTTGTCGATATGGCAAAGGATGTCGCCAAAGAAATGAAGGTCAAGCTCAACATGGTCGAAGTTGGTGGCTGGAGCGAACTGGTCTTGGCCATTTCTGCAGGCAAAGTGGACTTTGCTGCAGGCATGCAGGCGACCCCGGTGCGCGCGACCGCAATCGACTTCGCCGGTCCGATTTATTGGATCGAGTGGGTGACGGTGAACAACAAGAACTTCAAGGGCAAGAACTGGTCTGATTACAACGACCCCAAGGTCAAGGTTGCTGTGATGACCGGTACGTCTGACCAACTCCTGTTGGAAAAATGGGCTCCGAAGGCGACACAGATCCAGTTCAAGGAGCTCTCGCAGATTATCTTGGCGGTGTCCTCCGGTCGTGCCGATGCGTTCACGACCACGGTTCTGTCCAGCATGATTGCGAAGGAGAAAAACCCCGGTCTCGGCACCTTCAACAATCCAAAACCACGTGCTGCCCTACCCGGATACTTCGGTATTCGCTCGGAGCAGGATCCGACTTTCAAGAAGTTCCTGAACTGGTGGGCTGAATGGAACAATCTTCTCGGCCACAACGAAAAGCGCATGAAGCGTGCGATGCTGAAGTACAGCGGCATCAAGGAAATCCCGGATACGGTGTCCTTCGCTCCATAGCCGGTCCTGTCGCGGCCAAGACACATCGGTGGTGATTTGCTGCCGATAGACTGACCCCGCCGCAACTGGCGGGGTCGCACCTTATGGTCGCGCTTTGCTCGTGACGCTCTGATGCGAAGCCCATCCCGCCGAGCGTTGCGACATGGCTCATCTCGTCTGCACCGACACAACGGCGTCGGATCGCAATTTCCATTGGACGGGGTCACGCGCACCATGTTCGTGCCGTCGTCAACATGGGCGATCGATTTGGATGGTTAATCCAGCGAATTGGAAGGTTGGCAGCGACCAAGTGAGCGTCCGACGCGCCTGACAAACGCATGCCATTCGTGATCACTTTCCGCACATATTTGACTTGCCGAACGCGTTCACTAACATGCGCAAATCAACGCCGGAGACGGCTTTCGACCGGAGGAAACCCTTTATGAAATCGTGGAAGTCACTAGCGCTGGCAGCAATTGTGCTGCCGCTAGCCGTGCCGACTGCACAGGCCGATCAGTTTGTCCGCATGGTCTCAGGACCATCCGGCGGGTCCTGGTATCCACTCGGCGCAAAGATCATGCAGGTCTTCGATGAGGAAATCGAAGGCATTACCACGTCGAACACGTCGGGAGGTGGCATCTCGAACATTCTCTCGGTGAATGGTGGCGATGCCGAGTTCGGATTTTCTTACGCTCACACCGCTGCGAATGGAATGAATGCCAAGGGCAAATTCACCAAGAAGCAGAAAAACATCCGCCACTTTGCAACTCTGTACGGCTCAATGTTTCAGGTTGCTGTGCGCAAAAACAGCCCGATCAAGTCGTTCGAGGATATGAAAAGCGCCAACATTTCGCCCGGCAAGGCGAAGTGGACCGGTACGGCATTTGCCGAAGCCATCTTGAAAGAGTATGGCATCACGTTCGACAGCATCCGCAAGAACGGCGGCACGGTGCATCACGTTAGCTACACGGAATCGGTCGCCCTCATGAAGGATGGCCACGTCGACGTGTTCATGGGCGCAACCAACATGCCGCAGGCCTCGTTCCTTGAACTGGAGCAAAGTCCGGGCATCCGCTTCATTGGCATCGATGACAAAGCGAAGCATGCGAAAATTCTGGCCGACAACCCTGGCTTTGTGCCTGGCGTCATGCCGAAAGGCGTCTACAAAAGCCTGGAGCGCGACCTGAACACGCTTGGCATCACGGTGAATGCGGTGGTCCATAAGGATCTTCCTGATGACCTGGTTTACAAGATGTGCAAGGTGTTCTGGGCCAATCATGCCAAGTTCGTCGAAGTGAAGAGTGTCTGGAAGCGGGTGAAGCAGGCGGACGCACTGAAGGGCGTTGCCATCCCGGTCCACCCTGGTGCTCAAAAATGCTACGATGAGCTGGGCATTTCGTCGAGCTAAGCTGGGATCGATTTGATTCACCAGCCGGATTTCGGCAATAGCATAGGTCCGGGCGGAACAGCGTGCTCGAAGCGCGTTCTGCCCGGTCCGGTTTTTGGATTCGAAGTGCGTGCCACCCCACGCCACCCTGAGTACAGACCCCATGAGCAACGACGGCGACAAGATTCACTATGAGGAAGCGCACGAAAACGGCTTTCTCGAACGCCTGCTGCTCGACAAGCGATTAACACTCGCCAACATCGTCTATTTTGGATGCGCCATCATCGCCATCGGGCTGGCGGTGTTTCATCTCTACGTTGCAGCGTTCGGCACTCCCGAAGGCCGCTCGTTCCGGACCGTGCATCTCGGCGTCATGCTGGTCCTGGCGATTTGCATGTTTCCGCTCTTACGGCGTTCGGCCTGGGAGCCCATCGGTCAGGGAAATTCCGGCGACACAATGCGCTGGTTCGGGTTTCTGGTTGACCTGATCCTAATTGGCTACGTCATCTTCGTCCAAATCTGGACGATTTACGACATCAGCGCATTTCACATGCGCTATGGCGAAAAGGAACTGCCGGATATTATCGTCGGCGCTCTGTTCATATTACTGATTCTCGAAGTTACGCGGCGCGCTGTTGGCTGGGCAATGGTAATCATCACCACCTTCTTCATTGGCCACGCGCTGTATGCCAACTATTTCCCGGGCTTCTTTTACGGTCCGCCTGTTCGATACGAAAAGTTTATCGATACGCTGTTCATGTCGAGTGACGGGATTTTCGGCATACCTCTGCACGTCTGTGCGACTTACATCGTGCTCTTTATCGTGTTTGGCGCCTTATTGATCCGCTCGGGTGCCGGGCGTTTTTTCATCGATCTTGCCGTCTCACTCACCGGCCACCGGATCGGAGGACCGGCGAAGGCCTCCGCGGTTGCCAGCGGTTTCATGGGGACCGTATCGGGCTCCGCCGTTGCCAATGTCGTGACCACCGGCGCATTCACCATTCCATTGATGCGCAAGATCGGCTACCGGCCAAAGTTTGCGGCTGCCGTCGAAGCGTGTGCCTCGTCGGGTGGTCAGATTACGCCGCCGATCATGGGTGCCGCCGCATTCATCATGGCGGAATTTCTTGAGACCAGTTACATCAACATCATCGTCGCCGCGATCATTCCCGCATTCCTTTACTTCACGACCGTCTATTTCATGGTTCATCTGGAAGCCGAGAAGAACGGCATCGGGCAGATCGAGCGGCGCTTGCTGCCGCAAACGGGTGAGGTCCTCAAGCGCGGCTGGCACCTTCTGATCGCTCTCGCCGTACTCGTGACGTTCCTTCTGATGGGCTACACGCCGATGAAATCGGCGTTTTGGGGCATCGTCTCAATCTTCGTGTTGAGCTTCATTCGACCGGAGACACGCATGAGCCCGGTCGACCTCATGGCGGCATTCGAGGCCGGCGTTCGGGCAACGGTGCCGGTGACCATTGCATGCGCCTGTGCGGGTCTGATCATTGGTTCCGTATTCGTCTCCGGTCTCGGTCTCAAGTTCACGCAGGAGGTGATTGAGATCTCCAATGGGAATCTCCTAATCCTGCTGTCGCTGACAGGCGTGTCGGCAATCATCCTCGGCATGGGCATCACAACGACGGCGGTGTACATCACCGTTG
>JBPCWB010000568.1:0-3821 GCA_051009955.1 Hyphomicrobiaceae bacterium
AGATCTTGTTCAAGCGCTTGGATGTCCAACTCCTCCACAAGTGTGTTGATCGTCTTGACTCTGTCGTGCCGCATGTCTGCGACGACACATCCCAATGCTGACGTAACACCCGGATAGCGCGGGACAATGGCACCCTGCAGACCACACTCATCGATGAGGGCACCAGCGTGCAAAGCGCCTCCGCCGCCGAACGGCATGGCGAAGAATTTTGCCGGGTCGTGACCACGTTCGATCGAGACGAGGCGGATGGCACCGGCCATCTTGGCATTAGCCACCTTGAGGATCGCTTCGGCGGCATCCTCCGGATTGAGATCGAGAGCTTGCCCAATATGGGCGGCAACGGCCTCACGTGCGGCGGCCATGTCAAGACGGTCGAGTTTGCCACCGATGGGTCGTTCCGCGTTGATCCGTCCGAGGACCAGGTTGGCATCCGTTAATGTCGGCCTCTCGTTGCCCAGTCCGTAGCAGACTGGGCCGGGGTCCGATCCCGCGCTTTCGGGACCAACCTGGAGAAAGCCCCCGGCATCGATCATGGCGATCGAGCCACCGCCGGCCCCGATGGTGGTGATCTCGATCATCGGCGAACGAATGATTAAGCCGAAGTCGATCTGCGACTGCGCCGCAAGTGCGGCTTCGCCGTTGGCAATTAATGACACATCGAACGAGGTCCCGCCGAGGTCGCATGTGATGATGTTGGCAAGGCCGGCAGCATCAGCGATGGCCTGGGCGGCACGCACGCCAGCAGCTGGACCCGACAAGGCCGTCCGGACAGGGTGGGATTTCGCGACATCGATGGACATTACGCCACCGTTCGACTGGACGATCAGAAGATCACCATCGAAATCTGCGGCCGCAAGACCGGTGTCCAATCGATCAAGATACGATGACACGACGGGTTGCAGGTAGGCATTGATGGTCCCGGTCGATAGCCGTTCGAACTCCCGGATTTCCGGTAGGATTTCCGTCGCACGAACGACGTGGTCGTTCGGCCAGACGTCTCGCACGGCTGCAACCGCGGCGCGCTCGTTCGCGTCATTGGCATAGCTGTTGATGAAGAAAACGCAAACTGACTGACAGCCACGGGCGCGTAGTTCACGCGCCTGCTGTTGAACTTCACCGGCGTCCACCGGTGTGACCACTGTCCCATCGGCCAGGGTTCGTTCCTGAACCTCGAGGCGGCAGTCGCGATCGACGATGGGCGTGAATTGTCCCCACAGTCCCCAGGTCGTCGGCCGGTCGCGGCGGCGCATCTCCAGGACGTCACGAAATCCATTCGACGTGATGATGCCGGTGCGTGCCCCTTTGCGTTCGAGCAAAGCGTTGGTTCCGGTTGTGGTTCCATGAATGATGTTGAGGATCTGCGAAAAGTCTGCAACCTCCCGAGAAATCCCTTCGACGAGCCCACGCGATTGATCGTCCAGCGTCGACGGCGTCTTCACGATCTCGGCTGAACCGGTCTGTTGGTCGAAGATGAAGGTATCGGTGAACGTACCACCGACGTCGACGCCAATGGCATAACGCTTGACCTGTGTCATGCGTCATCCTCGACGATGTAGCTCAGTTTGCGGTCGCGCTCGATCAAGGCCGGATCGCGTTGCTCGGGCGGCCCATAGCCGCCGCCGCCGGGTGTTTCCAGCCGAACGATATCGCCGCGATGCATCTTCGCGCCATGTAGCTTGGAGGCCATTTCGGGTTCGACCAACGTGCCTCCATGCGGGTAAAGGAAGCGATTGGGCTTGCCATCACCACCGCCCACGACGCCTTTCGGTGCAAAGCGGCCACGCTCGCCAAACAGGAAGACATCGGCCTCCTCGTCCAGCAACTCGATTTCGTAGACCGCCCCCAGTCCACCGCGATGCCGGCCGTCGCCGCCGGATCCATCACGCAGCGCCCATTGAGTGAATTTGACGGGGTAAGCAGCTTCAAGAATTTCGAGAGGTGGAATCGTAGCCGTTGATATTGGTGCGTTTCCGTGATTCAGACCGTCGCCTTCAGGGTGACCACCATGGCCGCCGCCGAAGAATGAGAACATCACCCAGCGTCCGCCGCCGGAGCGCTGGCCCGAGATCGACAAGGCATTGATCGTGCCATAGGCACAACCGTTGGAGCGTTCCGGCACCAGCTTCGCGGTCGCCTGGAAGACGACATCGATCAAGCGCAGGATGGTCTCGGTGTAGCCACTGACGGGCTTCGGCGCGGAGACCGAGAGGATCGAGTCAGGATCGATGATGAAGTCAACGGGCTCCAGAACGCCGGCATTTGCTGGGACGTCATGAAAGACGTGTTTAAGCGCAACGTAACAGGCAGCCACGGTTGTCGAGCGCGCGATGTTGACCGGCCCCGCGCAGGCGGCCGAGGAGCGCGAGAAATCGAGCGTCAGTTGGTCACCCGAAATCGTCATGTCCAAGGCAATCTTTAGGGGCTTATCATGGATGCCGTCGTTGTCGAGCCAGTCATCGGCGCTGACCGTGCCGTCCGGCAGACTGCGTATCTCGGCACGCATGAAATCGGCGGCACGCTGTTTCAGCTCCTGCAAGGCCTGGCCAACAATGGCGTCTCCGTATTCGTCGAGCAGGGCCTCCATGCGTGCGACGCCGAGATCCAGCGCATTGATCTGGCCACTGAGATCGCCATAGAGCGAAGTCGGTAAGCGTGAATTCGCAGACAATATGTCGACAATGTCCTGGCGGTACCGTCCGGCCTCGTACAGTTTGACAGGTGGAATCAACATACCTTCCTGGAAGCTTTCTGTGGCGACCGGATTATAGTTGCCTGGCACATTGCCACCGACGTCATGCCAGTGACCCACCGAGGCGAGATAACAAAACACCTGACCGTCACGGAACAAGGGCCGCACCAGGCGGAAGTCGCTCAGGTGCGTACCGCCAAGATAGGGATCGTTGAAGATCCAGACATCGCCATCCGTGGCGCCGCCCTCTTTAGCAGCCTTGTCGATAACGGCCTTGACTGCAAAGGCCATGACGCCGACAAAGATCGGCAGACCGGATTTGCCTTGCGCCAGCGTCTCCCCCGTTGTCGCGTCGTAGATACCATGCGAAGCATCGTGCGCTTCCGCAATAATGGGATTAAATGCGGAACGAAACAATGTTGCGTCCATCTCGTCCGCGATCTGCTCAAGGCGGCCTTTCAGGATTGCGAGGGTTACGGCGTCGAGGCTCATGAATGGTCTTCCGCGTGGCTTCGTCGTGCAATGCGGGCGCGGCGGCCCCCGCTCCGCAGACCATCAATAGACACAAGTCGTCCACGCGACAAATCCCTTGGCGAGATCAGGTCGGCGCACACGCGCGTATTGCCGCCTCGAACTTGACCCGGGCGCCGGGCCCGCGCGCAAACGGACTGATGATCGGGACGTCGACGCCGGACTGGCGGTAGGCTTCAAGCCGGTCCCGGCATTGCTCCGGCGTTCCGGCAATGCTCGTCGCGTCGATCATGTCGTTGCTGACGGCCCGGACCGCGTCGTCATGACGTCCCTCGGACCACGCCGTCGATATCGCAGTCGCCTCATTCGCAAAGCCATGATCGGCCACCAGCTTGTTGTAGCGCGGGAAGAAACCGGCGTAGAGCGCCAAACCCGGCCGGATCTGGTCGCGGGCCTCATCGAGCGTCTCGGCGACCGCAGTTGGTAGTAAAGTCGTGACGGTGATGTCATCGACAGAGCGACCGGCGCGCTGCGCGCCTTCGGCAATAAAACCGCGGGCCTTGGCCGCGGTGTCCAAGGTCGATCGTGTCAAAATAATCCCGTCTGCGATCTCGCCGCATAGTGCCGTCATCTTGGGGAAGATGGCGGCGATATAGATCGG
>JBPCWB010000569.1:0-5516 GCA_051009955.1 Hyphomicrobiaceae bacterium
CGCGGCCGCGACTGCTGCGCTACCGCCGAGTATACGAAGGGCAGTGCGGCGTGAGACCAACGCGCGCGGCGCCGGACCATCGCCATCGGGCTGACACCCGGTCGAACGATCCGTGCGTGTGTCGGATGCCTTACGTGTGTGACGAGTCATACTGTAGTCCACCCAATCCGCCCCGTTGGCCATTGCTGAATTCCTGTGAAGTCGCATACCGCAGGATTTCAGCTCAGCTCCAATATGACGATACCTAATGTGACTCCATGAAACGGACCAGTTGCAAATCGATCAACAGGCTGTGAAAAGCTACCGATATCGGGATCAATGAGTGCCAATTGCGACAGCGCCCCGCAGGTCCTTCACGATCACGGATGTGAATGCCACACAACGGCAATTATCGTATTGACATTGCAGGGCGAGTTTGTGGCAACGGCGTGTTAGCCTTGACCGTGCAACCAACCGGATCGCACCTGTGACAGACATGCCTCACGGGACAATTGGGCTTTGCGGGACACATGGGCAGGACACATGGAATGAACGATAAGCCAGTCTTATGGGAAACCGATGATCGCGGCGTTGCCACTCTCACTTTGAACCGGCCTGAGCGCAACAACGCATATAACAGCAATCTGATTAATAGCTTGCACCAGGCGATGGACGAGTTGTCATCGCTTGCTGGCCTGCGTGCCCTCATCATAAAGGGGAATGGCCGACATTTTCAGGCGGGCGCTGATCTGATCTGGATCAACGAAGTGCGCGTTGGCAGCCGCAGCGAGAATATTGCAGCTTCGCGCGCCACGGCCGAGGCGATCGACCGACTCAACCGACTAACACTGCCGACTGTTGCCCTGGTGCATGGGTTTTGCGTCGGCGGCGGGACAGGCCTGATTGCAGCTTGCGACATCGTAATCGCGGCTGAGGATGCGAAATTCGCCATCTCCGAGGTACGCTGGGGCCTGACCGCCTCAATCATTTTCCCCCAGTTGAATGACGCTATCAGTGTGCGTCAGTTGCGCCGGTATGGCTTGACCGGCGAGCGCTTTGGCGCGGCGGAGGCACGTCGGATCGGTCTTGTTCACGAAGTCGTGCCAGGCGCTGAACTCACGGCTGCGGGGAACCGGATTGTGGACGCGCTGTTGGAGAATGCACCAGTTGCCATAGCCGAGACCAAACACTTGGCACTCGCACACGCCTTCGGCGATGTTTCGGCCGGCACGCTGCTCAGCCTCGTCGAAAATCATGCGGCCAAGCGGCAGTCGGACGAGGCCGAAGAGGGGTTGGCCTCGTTCGCAGAAAAGCGACCGGCGCGATGGTGAACGGTTGATCAGGTCGCCGGGGTGGCGCAAGGAGCAGCAGCACGCCAGCGCATCTGCGGTCGCAACGTTAGTTGCGCTCGACAGTATAGACAAAACGTGCGGGACGACGGACCCGAGCCCGAGGCCGAGCCCTCGGATCATACCTCGGCGTGCGCCGATAGGACCGGGCCGTGCGCACACGACGAGACCGTGCACGCGATTTGGCGACGCGCCGACGAAGTTTTCTAGTGCGACCGTGCACGACGATCCGGGTGTTCGACATCCCGTGGCGACGAACCAAATTGTAGAATCGCCGGGCATTGGAGGTCTGCAACCGAATGCAGCCATGCGACGCGGGCCGCCCGAGACGGCTGACCGCCGTCGTGCCGTGAGTCGCAATGCCCTGGTTGAAGAACACAGAATAGGGCATAGGCGCCATGTCGTACTTTCGCGAGTACCACTGGCGGGCCATCCAGCCCGGTTTAAATTTCCCCGGTGGCGTTTCATAGCCGGACCGACCCGACGAAATGCGCCAGTGATAGAGTTTCTTGCCGTGGCCGATGACCGTCATTCTCTGGCGCGACAGATCAATTTTCGCGACCAGCGTCGGCTTTGTTGGGCGGCGCTTCTTTTGCGTGGCCTTTGAATCGACGACACCCTGCGCCGTGCTCGTCGAACTGGGCGCTAAGCTCGCGACCTGGGAGCTGGCGGCAGGATCAATGTCTGGCATGGCCAGTGAAGGATTTGACGGGGTCAGCAGTATTACCGCCAGGACAAACGAGACAAGACTCTTACGCATTACTTACTCACTCTCAGCCAATGCGCAGGGGCCAAACCTTCCCAGTCAGTATCGAAACACGGACGAGGTCGAATGGGGATGGCCTGGCGCGCAAGCAGATCAGAATGCAGGCTCGGAGGAGTATCCCACAATGCGGTTATCAAATTCAGTACGCCACTTGGATTCGTGTTCTTCGGGCGCCGTGGCGCCGAACCAAGCCAAACAACCGGGCGGCGTTGCGGGGTGCCAGACGGACACAGCCATGCGATGCGCGACGGCCGAGTTGGCGCGTGTGGTAGGAGCCATGGATGGCCACTCCACCGACGAAAAAGATGGAATGAGGCATTGGCGACCAGTTGTACTTGCGCGAGTACCAACGGCGCTCGAGACGGGTGGGGCGGAATGTGCCTGTTGGCGTTGAATAGCCTCGCCGGCCGGTGGAAACGCGCCAGACATGGCGCAAGGAACCGTTAACGAAGACCTGCATGCGCTGAGAGCTGAGGTCGACCCGAACGCGCACCGATGCACTCGCGTATGGAGCCGAGAGAACCAGTAGCAATACGATCATAAGACAACGAGTGGCGAGTCTGGACATACGCACAACCTCTTCAAATGCGGCGCCGTTTTGCCAGCACCGCTGCAAATGCACCCAAGCATTTGCAGTCTATTAAGGATAAGCCACGTCCGACAATAGGGATTAGGTCCATTGCGCCGCGATCTGGCTTGTGCCTAACGGCTTTTCGGGCGCCTGTGGTCGCCATGCCTCAGCGCGGCGCCTGTCACGATTTCGTCATCTCTTCGTAAGCCGCCAGGGCTTTGCTTCTCGCCGTCTTGTGATCCACGATGGGCTTGGGGTAGGTCACGCCCAGCTTTACACCACCCGCTTGCAGTACGGGCTCCGGGGCGGACCAGGGCGCAAATATGTACTTTGTGGGAAGGTCTGCCAGCTCGGGTATCCAGCGCCGCACGTAAGTCCCGTCGGGATCGAATTTCTCGCCCTGCAAGATCGGATTGAAGATCCGAAAATAGGGCGCGGCGTCTGCGCCGCAGCCTGCGACCCACTGCCAACTGGCCGAGTTTGCTGCTAGATCGGCATCGACCAAGCAGTCCCAGAACCAGGCCTCACCGGCCTGCCAGTTCTGGAGGAGATGCTTGGTGAGGAAGGACGCCACGATCATGCGCACACGATTGTGCATCCAGCCCGTGTGCCAAAGCTCGCGCATGCCGGCATCGACGATGGGGTAGCCTGTCCATCCCGATTGCCAGCTCGCCAGAAGGCGCGGGTCCGGCTTCCAGGGAAATCGATCAAATTGCGACCGCATCGGGCGGTTCGGTGTCGCCGGCCAGTGATACAGCAGGTGATACGCGAACTCTCGCCAGACCAACTCCTTGCGAAACACTTCGAGGCTGGTCGCCGACGACGGATCAGCGGCCTCCTGCGCCAGCGCCGCATGCCAACATTGAACCGGACTGATTTCGCCGAAGTGGAGATGGGGAGAGAGCCGCGAAGTTGCGGCGAGATCAGGCCGGTCGCGCAGCGTGCCATAGTGGGCGGCGTGCTGTTGGAGGAACCTTTTGAGACGTACTTGAGCTGTCCGCTCGCCCGGCTGCCATGCCTTGCGCAGGCCACCCGACCAATCCGGATCGTGCGGCAGCAGCCGCCATTCGTCGAGCGTCTCTGACGCGATATCGATCTGCACACCGCGCAGTGCTCGCGGCGCCTTGTGCGGCCTGCGGATCAATGTTGCCGACAGCGCTCGCCAAAAGGGCGTGTAGACCTTGAAGGCACGTCCCGCCTTTGTGCACAATTGATCGGGATCGTGCAGCAGTGTAGCGGAAAACCTGTCGAAACCGATGCCGTGCTCGGCGAGGCGCTGGCTGAGCGACGATTCTTGGGTCAATGCCCAAGGCTCGAAGCCACGGCTACAATAAACGGCTTTGGCGCCGGCCTCCGCGGCAATGTCAGCGATGATCTTGACCGCTTCGCCGCGGCGCAGAATTAGCCGACAACCGAACCGGCCGAGTTGCGCAGATAACGCCGTGAGGCTGTGGTGCAGCCACCAACGCGACGCGCCGCCGGGACGCCAGTCACCCTGCGTATCGTCATCGAGCACATACACGGGAAGCACTGGCCGGCCTGATTTTGCCGTCGCCGCCAGTGCCGGATGATCGCCAATACGCAGATCATTGCGATACCAGAGGATAATCGGCTTGGAATTCATTGGGCCCCGCCAGCAATCATTGCCTGACCTGCAGATTGTACGCGTCAGTCAGGCAAATGGTTTTCAATGACGGATCTGCTGAGCGGGCAGGTTTGTCAGTTGCCGAGCAGCAAGTCGAACAGCGTCTTCGGCTTGCGCCGACGGCGTCGCGTTTTTCGTCGCCGCGGCCGGTCGGTATTGTTGGCCCAAGGTACCCAGGCGGGAACGCCGTCGCCATCGACCCATGAATCTCTGCGGCGCCGGCGCACGCGGGCAACCGGTTTGGGCCGTTCTTTCAAGATGTGCTGTGATGTCAGGCCATCGACACTTGCGACAGTGACCCTGCCATCAATCCATGTCCATTTTGATTTTCGTTCTCCCATGCGGTCGGGGATGAGATCGAGCACGCGTTTCTTCCGCGTATCGACCAGCGCGATGTATTCGGCATCAACATTGCCCTGGCGGGTTTTTGCTTTGCCGGCGCTGAACCGGAGCAATCCTGCATTCCCAAAGTCAGTGCCCTTCTCGACCCACTCCAGGATCCGCGGCCGTCCGGAGTCGACTGTCTCCAACGGCACGTTCAGTCCGGCGATATCCCGGTGGGACGCATAAAAGCGCTGCCGATCCAACACGACGCGCCACGGACCAAAATTCAGCTCGTCCAAGACCACGGCTTGATTGGGCAATGGTTGCCCTAATCTGGCGAGACCATGTTCCGCAGGTTTGAGTTGCGGATCGGCCGACAATGCGGAGCGAAAACTCTGAACAGCGGCCTCAATCTCCGATAGCGATTCCTCGATCTCTCCCTTCGCCCATAAGACTTGCGGATCCTTCGGTGCAAGCTTCATCGCCTTTTGAATTTCCTGGGAACCGAGCGCCGGTTCGCCAAGCTTCTTGTACATCAAGGCGCGATAGGCGAATGTCAGCCCGGCGCGCGGCGCCAATTCAAGCGAGCGGGCGAGATCGCGTTCAGCTTCCTCGAATGCGTTGAGTAGGACAAAGGCGTGTCCGCGTTCACGATAGGCCGTCGCCGACTGGGGCTGGAGTTCGATGACTTTGGCAAAGTCCTTGATGGCGGCCGCGACATTGCCGGCTTCGAGGTAGGCGCGCCCGCGGGCGAGATAAGTTTCCACATTCGTCGGATCAAATGCGATGGCCCGGCTCAGGTCCTGCGCTGCTTTTTCAAAGTCGCCGAGTTCGGAGTGCGCGCGCCCGCGCAGGCGGTATGCGGGTGCGAACCGCGGATCA
>JBPCWB010000570.1:0-10830 GCA_051009955.1 Hyphomicrobiaceae bacterium
AACTCCTTG
Source organism: Hyphomicrobiaceae bacterium (assembly GCA_051009955.1). Classification (GTDB taxonomy): domain Bacteria; phylum Pseudomonadota; class Alphaproteobacteria; order Rhizobiales; family Hyphomicrobiaceae; genus Tectiglobus. Next base: position 10 of record JBPCWB010000570.1, read on the forward strand.
TCGATGGGCTTGATGACCTTCTTCCTGACCAGCTTGTCCACGGACGTCCTGGATTTTGCAGGGGCTGGTATCAGTTCTATCGCCTCAGAGCGGACACGCAGGAGCGCCTCGAACTTCATCCAGACAAGCCTCAGCGCCGCAGCATGACGTCGTCTGCAATCCTCGTAGTCCTCGTGTTGTGGATTCAATGCAGTGGGCTCCAAAAACCTGAAACCAGATGATGCACGACCGCAATAAAGTGGTGCAGACGTTGGCCGAGTCAAATTGACCGTCGCCAAGGCAATCCAGCTTCCTCAATTTCGCGCACACAATCTGAACAAAAATATTCCTGCGTGTATACCGACTGGAAACCGACCGAAATACGGCTCCCAGTCAGCGGTCGCGTTGAAAGACTTTGTCAGAAATGGTGCGTTGCGAAGCAAAGGAGCCTGGAGAGCAACCCACACTCGCTATAATCCGACGTGCCTGTTGCGCCTGCTTCGACATTGGCGTGCGCTGCTTCTTTGAAAGCCAGGCGAAGTCCACAGATCCGTAAGAGTGGGATGACATCATCAATCCCTGACCAGTGGCAAGGTGCGTCGTCACTGTCCGACAGAGGCTCGTACCATTTATTCCTGAGCCGCTTCCTCGATCTCTGCGGCGACCGTAGCGGCCAACCTGCTTAATTCCCCTTCAGTGGCATTCTCTGCGATACGGGCCGCCTTTGCCGCGCGACCAAAAACGTAGCGGTGCTTCTGACCGGCACAAATTCGGCCAAGCTCGAAGCGCAGACCGACGCCATGAACACGCAGGTCTCTGGCTGCCATATGCCAACGATCGAGCACCTCCGGAGAGACCTTGATCGGCTCTAGTGGATTTATCATCATGCTCATCTCATGTAATGTGTGCGTTGTTGGCGACGCATCTACCCGCCAAACCAGCCGCGAGTTTGGCCGGAGTGCAGCATCATTTTGTTGTGGCACGCGGATGCATAACCACCGACGTTCGTGGAACGCACCGGTAGCCCCTTCTGCTTCACTCTGCCTATCTCACCCGCACAATTTCGACCGCAGATTCCACTGCCTCACTCGGGGCAGGGAGCAGAGTCAAATCGATTACATCTCCAGCGGTGTGCCGGTTTCACACAAATCTTCCGGAGAGGCGTTTGAACTTTGATGATCATTCAGCTGCCACAAGCCTGGCGCGCCTGCGAAATCGGTTCTGCCGATAAACGAGGAATGTAAGGATGGCGGTATTGGCAACATTGAACAGGAAACCGATGGCAAACGCCGGCGCGTAAAACGCCATATGGTCATAAATGTATCCGGCAAACCAACCGCCGAACGCCATGCCCGAACCACCAAGGAGCAGTTGGACAGGCACTCTCCAACTCGCTTCATTGGCAGGAAAGAATTCACGAATCGTGAAAACATAAGTTGGGATGAGGCCGGAAAACCCGAGTCCAAAAGCTGCAGCCACGAAAAACAGTCCTGCTTCATCCTGGGTGAGTGAAAAGGCTGCGATTGCCAGCGCCTGTGCGAGCGAGCAAGTCAACAGAGTCATGAGACCGCCGACGCGGTCAGCCATCCAACCCCAGAACTGGCGCGAGATAATCGCACAGACGAGCAACAGCGACAGCATGGCAGCTCCTGTCCGCGCCGAGAGCCCGAGATCGCCACACAGCGCAATGAGATGCGCATTTGGCATGGCCATTGGAACGCAGCACAAGAAATTCGCGATCGCCAACATCGCGAACAGCGCATTGGGCCTGAGCCCCAATCCGTCCATAGGCGAGACCTGGGGCGAGCCAGCCGGATGGCTCTGTGCTGCCGAATCCGGCGGTGCTGCTGACAGAAAGATCAAGGCCAGAGGTATAATAATGGCCACCTCCAGGAGGCCGTAGTAGAGCATTGTCTGGCGCCAGCCGATCTCTGCGATGACGCGCTCGAAGACAGCCGGCCAGACCGCGCCCGCAAGATATTGTCCAGATGAAATGAGCCCCAGCGCCATCCCGCGCCGCCTGTCAAACCAGCGCGTCGCATAAATCAGAAGCGGCGCGTTGATCCCCGCATTGCCGAGTACGCCGATTAGTACCCCGTGTCCAAGATAGAGTTGCCAGACCTCACCCTGGGACGACAGCGCGAGGCCGGCCGCAGCCATGGTCGCACCGAAAATTACCGTCCACTGCACGCCAATCCGCTCGGCAAGAGGTCCCATGCCAAGGCCTCCAACGGCACCGCCGAACCAGGCGAGCGAATACGCCAGTGCAGGTATTGCTCGCTGGTTGCCATACTCCGAGGCCATCTGTTTGAGAGCCACAACAACAATGTAAATGCTGCCAAACGCGACGAACAGCAGCGTCAGCGCTACGATGGCAACCAACCACGATCCTCTGGTTTCAATGCTCATATGGTCCCGTTGCCTCAGGCTGTCTCTCTATTGATCGGAGAGGATGTCGATGTCCTTGTCGGTTGGCAAGGTTCTGCGGTTCCATGACCCGTCATCGAACGATGAAGACCGCCGGTTCGCGGCGCTTGAGCGACCCGGAAGTCGCTCGTCGACAGCGCTTTAGCTGACCGGCCAGCCTATCACGCAAACGATCTCCAGATGTCAGGTGGAGTCCGCTTTGCCGCTCGACGTCAAGCCTCTCGGCTGGAGGATCAGCACGGCGGACGGTGCAACGGCAGAGTTGTCTTGTGTCGGAACCCTGCGCGCGCAAGCGCGTGCGCCGGTTCATGTGCAAGCCCGGCCAATCCGAGACCTACCACGCACCAATGACGAACAGGCCCCATCCAGAACATCGGACTTATCCGGATCTGCTGAGAGAGCTTGTCGTAGGCTTGCCGAAGCACGTCTGTTGCGCCGACATTGCCGACTTCGCCACGCAGCGGCGGCTTCCTCACTTCAGTTGGATCATGCGTTGGGCAAACCGAAAGCTGCTCAGCTGGTGGTTATCGAACGCAATCGACAGCGACCTCGGTGTCACGGCACTCGAGGAGGCGTTGGCGCGTTACGGGGTCCGAAACCCCAACACCGATCAGAGCGGACACCAGTCAATTAAAACTGCAACGCCGACGGATTGATTATGACATAGGGAACGGGACTGCGCCCACTCGTTTCCGATTGGCCAATTCCGCTTTTCTCGGTGGCATTCCGATGTTGTCTTTTCGAAATTTCAACCGCGCGAAATGATCGAACCGGTGTCTGCTGATATTCTAGCCCAACGAACTCACGCAGCAGTTCGCGCGTCTCCTGTGGGCTGGATGAATATAATAGTGCAATTGAGAGCATACTCGCTGCGACGCAAAACCATAGCACACGTAATATCACTAAACTTACCTTCTCAACCGCCGAGCCCACTTTGGATAGATTACACAACTATTTTTCTTGGTGGCGTTGAATTAGTTTTTCACAAATCGTACGAATTCTTCACCAATTTGACAAGTCGCAGGCATCTAAGAAGTCAAACCTAGTACAAACTCGAAATAGTTTATTCGCAACTCGGATGCGGTTGAGCATTTGACGCTATGCCCCCCCGGATACCACGTGGCCCGACAAGGATCAGAATCACATGTCGAACCGACAAACGCCAGCCGCAATCAAGGCGGGACTCATGCTGGGTGTGATTGCTGGGTTCACGCTTCCAGCCTCGGCACAGCAGAACGTCATGAAGGTTTGTGGCGCAGAGTGGCAGAAGGTCAAGGACAAGAACGACGGCGAAGCGCCGAAAGGCATGACCTGGAAGAAATTCCTGGGCGACTGCCGCAAGCGCGTCGCAGTTACGAAAGCCAAGTCACCCGTCAAGACGTCCACGTCCACACCTAATAGCAAAGTCGTGAAGCCGCGTTCGCAACTGGCTGCAAGCCAAAACGCAATGAAAGTCTGTGGCGCAGAATGGCAGAAGGTCAAGGACAAGAACAACGGCAAAGCGCCAAAAGGCATGACCTGGAAGACATTTCTGGGCGACTGCCGCAATCGCCAGCCGCGAGAGCGCCTGGCTGCAAAGACGTCACGTCAGAAGCCTAATAAGAGCGCAGCTAGATCGAAGGCTTCGGGTGAGTCGATGATGTCGGCGTGTGGCGACGAGTGGCGCGAATTAAAGGAAAAGAACAAAGTTCCGAAAGGCATGACTTGGACGACGTACCTGGGCGATTGTTCGAAGCGCTATGCTGGGAAGTTCAAGCCGACGCCAAACCAGATCGCCATGTATAAGCGCATCCGAAAATGCGGCACTCTGTGGCGGGAAGCGAAAGACAAAGGGCGGCTCAAGACAAATCTCACCTGGCCGCAATATTGGAGTGACTGCAACGCCCGTCTGACACGCAGCAAAAGATAGTCAGATCCAGACCTGAATTACGCTAATTAACCAAAAAAAGCGGTGAAAGAAGACTTTGATCGTCCCGAAAGTTCACATCCCGGTGTCATGATGTGGCCGAGGAGGGCGTATGGGACGACGGAAATTCCCCGTGAGTTCACATCGGAGCCGGACCAGCCCGCAGGCGCGGGGCGCTTTCGAAGCGACCGCACACATCACCGTACGCCAATATCAAGTTACTGCATCATAGGCGCTGAGCGACTTCTTTGTACTCTATGCACCAGCAGCACTGAACACGGGCACGCTGCCGCCGGAAATCGTTTCATCATCTGCTGAGCAGATCTCGGTTCGGCTTCAATGAGCATGCCGATTTTGAAGACGTCTTTTTGCTGACAGCTCCCCTTTCTACAAATCCTTGAACTGCTGAAGCAGGGTCCGAAGCCTCTTCAGGCAGATGCGAGTTGTCATCGATTATCGCGTGCCGCGCCAACTCGGCGACGCCCCGTCTGAAGGTCGGGTCGACAGAGCGCCTTACGGCGTGATCGAGCCAAAGAAGCCAACGTTAGCCTTGAATTCTCCAGCGCATTGACGACCAGATTCCGTCCCGGTCTAATGCCGCGCACGTAGCGCAGTACCGTCTAAGTTAACGATATCAAGGCAACATGCGCGAAATATCATGGCAACGAAACACGTCACGCAATGCAGAAAGCGGGCGACAGTAATTGGCGCCTTGGATTTCGCCAGTGCTTTACGCGGCAGCGCCATAGTTCAAGGCTCAGGCAGCTGGACGGTGAGATCCTGTGAGCAATAGACGGTCCACAAACAACGATCCGATCTTTGAGCCGCTGCGCTTTCGAAATCTGACGGTCAAGAATCGGGTTTTTCGATCGAGCATTTCAGGTCGGTTCGATGACGAGGACGGGTCTCTTACGCAAACTCGCGTCAACTGGGAAACAAAATTTGCCCGCGGTGGCGTTGGTGCGATCATTTCCTCACACGTGCCGGTTCTCATGGAGGGGCGCATTATGACCGGCTATGCGACCATTCACCAGGACGGATCGATCCGTGATTGGGCCGCACTTGGCCGCGCAGTTCATGCCTATGGCTGCAAGTATATTCTGCAGCTGAGCCATTCAGGGCGTCAGATGGATATGCCTGGCGTTCACAATCAGCATCGCGTCTCTCTGAGCGCGACCGATCGGCCGGATCCATTGCACGGGTTCCTGTGTCGGGCAATGAGTGCAGGAGAGATCTCTCGCGTTGTCGACGCCTTTGCTCAGGGTGCCAGGCGGGCGAAAGAGGCCGGCCTCGACGGCGTCGAACTGCATGCAGCCAATGGTTATTTGTTCACGCAATTTCTGAGTTCAGGAATCAACGACCGTCAGGATCATTATGGCGGATCACTCAGAAACCGTGCGCGATTTCTGGTTGAAGTCATCGCTGCGGTTCGAGCCTCGGTCGGCCCGGACTTTCATCTTCAGGTCAAATTGAACTCTGTAGATCATAATAATGTGGTGCCGTGGGAAAAGAAGGGCAACACGCTAGAGGATGCGATCGAGGTCGCAAAGTGGTGCGAGCAGGCCGGAGCAGATGCGCTTCACGTTTCGACGGGTTCATTGTTTCCTCACCCACTCAATCCACCTGGGGACCTGTCGTGTGAGACGTTGGCTGTGACCTACGACACCATGATCTCATCCGGCGGCGATGCACTGCTCAATTTCCTGTGCTTCCGTTACCCGCTCCTGCGCCGCATATTCAGATGGGGATGGTTGCGCATGACCCACGGAAGGCAGGTGGAGGGAGTTACTCTGAATGAAGCAGCCAGGATCAAACGCGCTGTCACCATCCCGGTGTTGAGCACTGGGGGCTATCAGCGGGCGTCCGTCGTTCGCAGCGCCATCGCTCAAGGACAAGTCGATGCCGTCAGCATCGCGCGTTCGCTCGTTGCGAACAACGATCTGGTCAAGACCTGGCGGAGTGGTGCCGACATTCCGATGAAGCCTTGCACCTATTGCAACAAATGCCTTTTCAATGTGCCGAAGAACCCGCTGGGTTGCTATGAAGAGTCGCGCTTTGCAACTCGCGACGACATGATCGCGCAGATCATGTCCGTCTACACACCCCGTTCACGGATTGTGGCGCCACAGGCCACTGGAGAATACGTGCCGTGAGTGAACCTTACTTTGTAACAGCAGTCGAAGCCGAATTGGCGCGCCGTCGCCGAGATGCACTGCGGATCGCCGGTGTTGTCCTGGCAGGCGTCGTAGCCGTCGTCGTAGGACTATTTGTGCTTGGCTAAGGCCTGATTTCGTCCAATGAGCGAACTCGCCGGCACAGCTATGCGCTTTTCGTTTGATGCCCGAACGACTCTCGTTTCAGGCCCAAGAACGGCCTGACGAGTGCTTCGACTGCAGCACGCATTGCCGCGCGTTCCGCACAGCGATTGTCATACGGAAAACCCATAAAAGGCCATCGGGTTGTCCACCAGAATCTGCTTGATCCGTTCCGCATCATTGGCTGTCCAAATGGCAAGTTGATCGAGGAGATAACCGTCGTTGGGCATCGTGCGGTAGTACGTTGGATGCGGCCAGTCCGATCCCCAGAGCATGCGATTGGGAGCGGCATCGATCAGAGCTTGCGCAAACGGAACGACGTCGTCGTAGGGTGGCGCGTCCGCAGTCGTGATCCGGTAGCTGCCGGTCAACTTGACCCAGCAGGCGCCATCGCGCGCCATCGCCAAGAGCTCACGAAAACCTGGATCGCCCAGCCCATGCGGCGTCGTCATGTATCCGAGATGTCCGACGACGATATCAACCGGGAGCTCGGCAAAGTCACGTCTCAAATCGGGGAAATCATTGGCGTGGATCAAGAGCTCCAGATGCCAGCCGAGTGGTGCGATGCGATCTGTGAACTGACGCACGTCCTCAAGATCGTCGAACGGCATGCCGCCCTTGTCGACCAAATTGACCCGAATGCCTTTGGCCCCGGCCGCATTCAACTGGACCAGCTCGTCGTCTGAAACGGCCTTATCGACGGCGACCACGGCCTTCATTCTCTCGGGATAGAGCGCAACCGCTTCAAGAATGGCGGTGTTGTCCGTGCCATAGACACTGGGTTGCGTCAGGACGGCTCGCTCAATTCCCAGAACGTCGTGCAGCTCCAGAAATGTACTGAGACCGGCGACCGGAGGCGTATATCCGCGCCGCGGCGAATACCGAGCGACATGTTCATTGGGAAAGATGTGAGCATGCGTATCACATGCGCCTGCCGGAACTTGAAACGTGGGCTTCGTCGGGTTGGGGTCCGGCGGCGGGCATACGGGGATGTCGGCATGGCTGTTGGTCATGTCACCTCATCACGGAGCTTGTTTGGAGGGCTGTTCGACGAGCTGACCATACTGCCACAGCGCTACGGCGAGGAGCAGGATCGCACAAAAAAATACGGCGCAGCCCGGCACAAATCCGGCCACGACTTTGTCATAAGACAGGAATCAGGCGAGAGCGGCCACGGAGAGCATCCGGTTTTCTTACCTAATGCGTGCGAATAGCGTGGGTGACTGACCGCTTATCGGTAGTGTCCACTTGCGGGGTGCGCGTTTTGGCAAGGAATCAGTTACGGTGGTCTTGGAGAGACGATGAGAAGTGCCTGATCTGTGGTCAGACGCGTGCGAACAGTGTATCAGTTGTCCGAATGGCCCGGCCCACAACCGAGAAGTCTTCGGCCGACCAGGCAGACCGGACGACGCTTGTGCCGTGCAAGTTATTCTCAGGCGCCAGGTATATGTCGTGCTTAAAGAGAAGTTCAGATGGCACCGCTGAATGCCCCGCAAATCCCCTGCACCGACGAGCAGATTTAGGATGGATTTGAAAGATCGAATCATTGTCTTCGCGCACATCCAGAAGACCGGCGGAAAGTCCGTGGCCGGCGCCCTGAGGCGCGCCATAGGCCAGCACCGGTGTCTCTATCTGCGAGAGCAGAAGGTCGAAAACGTGCGATCGTCAAGGGCGGCGGAACTCGGTGTGCTCGCGCTCGTCGAATGGCGCAAATTGATCGCGACGACGCAACGCTCACACTACCTTTTGCCGCGGGGTTGGAACGGCGATCTCGATCAGATTGCCCTACTGCATGGTCATTTTTGCATCGGGCAAGAGCCGCAAACCGGCCGGCGCCCGACGTACCTTTCCGTCGCGCGTGAACCGATCGATAGGTTTTTGTCCTGTTTCCACTTCCGCCTGGATCAATTGAACGCCGCGCAACGTGCGAAACGCCTGTCACCATCACATCCGATGATCAAGCCGCTCGGCCGTCCGCCGGAGTCGCCTCAGGAGTTTCTGCGACTGCTGGAAGCGAGTGGCGCCAAGAACTGGCGCAATTCACAATGCCGATACTTTTCACCGGCCGGCACGTTCGAAGCAGCGCGCAGGGTGATCGAGACACGCGACGTCATAACCGCGCCGATGACACGACTAGCCGCCTTTGCTGAGACGGTCAGCGACCGACTAGGCATAGAGCCCCTCGAAGTTGGCCACTTGAACCGCGGAAAGTCTCGTGCCGGCGCCTCCAGTGAAACGTTGAGTAGCGCCGATACGGCAGCAATCCGACGTCATTTCGAAGAGGATCAGCGGCTGTACGACTACGTCTATGCGCAGAAATCCTAACAGGGATGTTCAGCCACCATGTTCGATGAGTTTCGGTAGGCAGTCTCGGGCGGGCAGTTACGGACTACGAGGCCCTGATCTCAATGGTCCTGGAACTTGCCACCAAGGAACAGGCTGTTCGAGAGGTCGTGGAAGTCATCTCAGCTCGTTTGGGTCTAACCACCGACGGCGTCGTGCCGGCCCGGCGATGACCTCGATGCGCTGATACTCTTTGTCCGACAGAAGCCCGTGCCTGGGAATATCCCAAAGCACTTTTGCTCACGCCGGGTGTCCGGTCAAAACGGGGGCCAGTTCATCCACGCTACAAACCTCCCGCACGCGAAATCATCGTTTCGTCGCAGCAGAGGCCGCCTATGAACCGATCACTCAAGCCGGGCCGATCAGACATGCCAGGCCCGCCCGGTGGTTCAAGCCAAGCTCGGTCACAGCTCAGCCGTACACACTAATGCACTTTGGATGTCTAAGCCCAGGCAACGCCATTGAGCGTGATGCATCGACTGTCTTGAATCGACTGGCCCGAATTACGACCGAATCAGAATGACAGATTGAAATGCGTACCGACAGCGTCTCGGTAGGGCGCACTGTTGGCGTTCAAACTTCAATTCGCCGGGTGAAGGCTGCGCCATCCGCTATACGTTTTAGCCGTTTTGGTTAATCACACTCCCGCAGCTAAGCCCTGATCGTACTTTGGGGGAAAGTGTCATGCGGCAACAATTCGCTCGAAATGACATGCGCTTTAGCGCTGAACACATGGAAGCAATACGCCGGCAATTCAATGATGCACAACACTACGCTGGCAACAAAAGCAGTGCCGTGGACGGCGACAAAAAGAAAAACATTAAACTGCTGCTTCGTGCTTGGGGCAGAGTCATTGAGCGGCCGTTTCGTGATCTGGCCAAAGAGATTGAACTGCTGTTGCCGGATTGGAGAGCGGTGTCTGCCTCCTTTGTCCTTTGCACCGGCCTTGTCATGATCATCGGCATCTACCTGTTACCGTACCAGTGACGGCCGGTCCGAAACAAAACCTGCAACTCTACGCCGAGCCGATACGCGTGCCGTGGCGCGGACGAGTTGCGGTCCCCGCGTCGGTCGAGGGCTTTGCCAGGATCTATGGCACGTATGTGTATTACAGTTGGAGGGCTCGCACACATGCCGCGGTCTAAGAGGACGTCCTCCGCGTTTGACGCGATGCAAGTGCCACCGCCGGCCAACCTGCAAATGCGATTGAATCTGAATGACTGGCTTGATCGCAATCAGGACGGCCGGTCATATTACATCTTCACCGACCACGTCGTGATAGAAACGCTTGCGGGGCACAAGTGCGCCGGAATTGGCGATTGGATTGTTAAGGGAGAGCAAGGCGAATTGTACGCTTGCAAGCCCAACGTATTCGCAGCAACCTGCAAGTCTGTCAATCAGAAGAACAGCTAACATTGCCGGGTTGCTTGGCAAGCTCCGGCACGCTGACATTGGCGCGATCAAGCCAAGGCACGAAATCGCCTGGGGGTCGCTAGGCCATTGTGGTGGCCAGTCCATCTGCATCGAACGAAATACCGCATCTCTCGAAGCAGATTGAAATTGCTTCAAACACATGTTCCCGCAGGACTGCTGCGATTTCAGCGTCATCCAACTCTGACCAACCTCGATCTGCGATCACGACGTCGCACTCCAACGTACCGTCGTCGATCAGAACACTTTCAACGCCCTCCTCGCCAAAACTTCCAAGAGATCCATCGACCCGAAGGATAATGCAAAGCTCCTGAATATCATTGCTATCGATTGAGCCAAACCACGGTTCAAGTTTCTTTCGCAGTACAATCGCCTGCTGCATCACTCGCTTGCATTCTGGTCCACGAAGTTGGCCCGGTA
>JBPCWB010000571.1:0-4258 GCA_051009955.1 Hyphomicrobiaceae bacterium
AACGGGTTTTGAGATGGTACGCGACCATGGAAGGTGGGTGTTGCCGTAGACCTTCTTCAGTTGAAATTCATCGGTCTCGCCGTCGCCGGTGCCAATGATCTGATCAAGCTGCGTCGGGTCGTCTTCCGGAGGGCAAGACTTCCAATCGGTCGGGTCGCGCCAGCGGAAGGCATGCAGGCGACCGCGACGCTCTTCGAAGAACGCGATGACAGCGTTGAGATCATTAAGCGTCTTGATCCCATAGCCGGCATCGTAAACGCGGCGTGAGTCCGCCCAACGCGTGTTGCGTTCCTCGTGACCAGACCCCAGAACGACGACATCCGTTCGCCGTTCGGGCCCGCCTGTCGCGCTGCGCGCGATCTCCAGCGGGAAACGCACGTCATGAAAGCTCATTCGGTGGTTCTTTCTGTTTGGCGCTGCAGGCCACGTTCAGAGATTGCGCTGTCCGCGCGATACGACTCGTGACAGCATGGCCGCAATTTGAGATTCAGAACGCAGAAAGCTCTCCGCATCGGGTGCCGATACATTGAAGTTTATGGTTGTCGCCGCGGGCTCGTGGGCTGTGACGCCGAGGCGGCCATCGGGTCCCCGCGTCAAGGGCATGATGGCTTCGGCGCCGCGCTCTCCCATCACCCCGGTTCGGCCGCCGACCATGGGAAAGAAAGTCGGTGCGCTGACGACGCCGCCGGCCGCAAACGGCACCGGCATGGCTCCGGACGGTCGCGCAGTCAATGTGCCGCCTTTGGCATTCGGAACGGATCCGGTCAGTAAGGATGCAAATGAGTCTCCAATTGAGTTGATGAACGTTTTTTGAAGTGGCGCAAAGACAGCTTTCAAGGTCAGCTGCGAGAGTTCGATTGCCAGGGAGCGAATGACATCGCCCAGTTTTTTGCCACCGGTGACGGCGTCGCTGAAAGCCCGTGTCAGGGATTTGCCGAAATCCATCCCAACGCTTTCCAGTCGCTTGAACTCGGCTTTCGCACTCGTCGTGTTGGCCGTGACATTGATCTGGGCTTCAGTCACGTTGTCTGCCATGTTCGCCTCTTTGTGCGGGTTAGTGATCCGGGAAGCGGTGCATCAAGTCGCGTAGCTGTTCGCGACCTGGTGGATTGGTGGCAGATGGAGCCAGGCTGTCGGCTGCCATCGCGAGTTCCCGCGGTGTCGTTGCCCACATCTGCGCCGGTGTGAGGCCGAGACCCAGCAGTGCGAAAGCAGCTATGTCGTGCCAGGGAAAGGGACGTCATGGTGCCCCTCCGATGGCGCGTCAGTGGTCTTCGCGATGTGGGCATTTTGGTCGTCGGCCGTTGTGCCGAATGTCGTCTGCAGCAGTTCGGCGACAACACCGACATAGCCGCCGGCGGCGCCATCACATTGCATTTGTGCCACGGCTTCGTCAGCAATGTCGTAACCTGCACCACGCAAGCCGGCACCGATGATCCGCACGGCGTCCTGCGCGCGAAGGCGGCCGCTTTCGAAACGGGTTGCGAGGGCTAGCATATCTTCGTCGCCGAATGCGGCTTCGAGTTCGGCAAGTGCCCCTAGCGTAAGGCAGAGACGGAACGTCTTACCGTCCAGCCGGGCTTCGATTTCGCCGCGCCGTTTGTTTGCCATGTCTGGCCTCTGCTGTACCTGGCTCGATCAGCTCTAGATCACCGTGAACGTGAGCTCACTTGCCGAGGCCAGACTGATTTCGAATGTGACTTCGTTGTCGTGTCGGCCGGTCAATTCGAACGACGTGATCTGAAAGGCGCCCTCGACGGTCCCGAAATCCGGAATGATCACCTGCCATTCGCGAATCAAACCGTCGAAAAAGATTTCGCGCATGGCCTCGTCAGTGGCGTCGTCTTTGAAGATCCCGGCACCGTCAATGCGGGCGGACTTGACGCCGGCGCCATCCAATAGTTCGCGCCACTGCCCGCTGGAAGCCTGATGTGTGATGTCGACAGACTCGGAGTTAAAGATGATGGAGCGAGAGCGCAGTCCGGCAACGGTGGCGAAGGCGCCGCCTCCCGTCGTATCGATCTTCAACAGGAGATCTTTGCCCTTTTGTGCAGTCATTGTTCATGTCCTTCGAGGATGGATGACGGGGCAGTGCGCCAATATGTGCTCTTCTTTCCGGGAGAAAGGCCGATCCGCGGATTCGGATGCGGCCTTAGTCAGTCGGCTCCGTCACGGCCCGCAGCCGAATGATGCCAAGGAGCGTCTCGCCGTCGGGTTCGCGTCGTATCTCAGAGGTCTCCTGGCGCAGGTTGACCAAGCGGACACCACTGATGGCCAGCGGTTGATCATGCAGAACGGCGTAGGCCGCGGTCATGATCTCCTGCAGTTCGGAACGCCCGGCGCCTGTGACCAGACGTGCAATGTCACGAGGTGCTCGTGGCCGGTTTCGCTGCCCGTCGACCAGTCGCGTACGGTCGCTGGACCAAACGCGATGTAGGGGAACTGGACGCCGCGAGGTACGTGGTCGTAGACATGCGTGCCGCCAATCAGGTTGGTGACGTCCGGGCTCGCGATCAATGCATCGTAGATCGCCCTCTGGAGTGACCATGCCGCAGCGGTCATGAGTCCATCCTTTGCCCCGGCTGTCGTTTGGACGCGACGGATTCAAGCTTCGATGCGCTGTCGCGCTCGCGGACTTCGCGGACGTGCTCGCGCAGGAGGCGGTCCACGGCGGATTGGAGATCGATTTCGTCCAACCCGATTATTGTGACTGTAATGTTCAAGGGCCTCTCACCTCGCATTGGCAACTCAGCCAGTGACGTTTGCCGTCGAAATCTCGGACGGCAAGAATCTCGTAGATCCGCTTGCCGTCGACGAGACGCATGGTGGCGTCGACGTCGTCACGGTGTCGTATCGTGATGTCGACATTCAAGCGGGCCGCCACCGTATCTGTGGCGGCGATCTCTCGACCGGATTGGGCGTCGACCCTAGCCCAGACCGTTGCGATTGTTTGCCACGTGATTGCTGCCGAACCGCCGCCTGGTTGATCATCCCTGACAGGCTTTTCAATGGACAGGCGGTGGCGGAGACTCGCAATGTCAGGCGCGCTCATATCTTTGCCAACTTGAATGCCTGCAGATGGGATGAAACCGATTTTGGAATTGCGACCGATCCATGGTCGAGGAGGGCCGGGTCACGGTTCTCAAACCAGTGGGTGGTCAGGAGCAGCAGGGCCTGCCGGATGTCGGCCGGAACGTCGTTTGCCGCATCTCCAAATCCCGTTTTGAGGTCAATTTCAATGCCATTGAGTTCGGCATTGGGCGTCGGCCAGTATCCCGTTCGGCTGGCAATTCGCGGTGGTTCGCTGATGGTATCGACCGCGTAAACAACGGGGTCGATGACTTGCAGCGAGTCATCGCCATCGCGAAGGCGAATTTCACTGACGCTCTGGAGTGGTCGTAACGGAACCTCGACAATACCGTTGAAGGGCCAGCAATCTGCAAACCAGGTCCAATGCTGGGTGATGAGGCTGAGGCCAAGCGCGGTTTCAATGTGAAGCCGCGATGTTGCGATGTAGCTCGCAATGAGCGTGTCCTCTTCACTATGGTCAACGCGCATGTGTTCTTTGACCTCGGTGACCGTTATCGCCTCGATCGCCGGGCCATTGACCAACTTGAGGGCCATTTTGGATTCCACATCATTGTCGTTGGAAAAATGGCGGAACGGCCGCGTGAGACGGTGCGGCGTTCCGCCGGGTTCACCAGCTGGGGAGGCGACTGGTGAACAGTGGGCGCGTGACGACGCCTCTCAGCCGGGCGCCGTCGCGTGACGCAGCTAGGCTGCCACTTGCAATAGCTTGATTGCATTGAAGTCCTGGACACCACCGCCGACGCGCTTGGTTGTGTAGAACAACACATGGGGCTTGTTGGAGTAGGGATCGCGCAAAACCCGAATGCCGATGCGATCAACAATCAGATAGCCACGCTGAAAATCACCGAACGCGACCGGCAGGCTGTCGGCGGCAATGTCGGGCATGTCTTCGGATTCTGCGACGGGAAAGCCGAGTAGTGTTGAGGCCCGCCCCGCCGCCAGGGATGGCTGCCAGAGATAGTTGCCGTCGCCGTCCTTCATTTTCCGGATCACGCTTTGCGTCGTTCGGTTCAGGACGAAATGGGCATTGGCCCGGTAGCCCGACTTGATCGCGTAGATAAGATCGACGAGCGCGTCGGCTGGGTCACTATCGGCGAACCCATCCGCCTTGCCAGTTTTGATTGAACCGAGATTGCCCCATGGCGGCGATGAGGAGCCGGCGACGGGA
>JBPCWB010000572.1:0-4583 GCA_051009955.1 Hyphomicrobiaceae bacterium
GTTGAGATAATCAGGTGTATCACTGCGCAACGCCGTGATACTAACGACTTCGATGTTTCTCTTGGCAAGTTCGCGCAGCCAGGTATCGGCCGTATGCGCACCCATGCCGCCGGGTTCGACCTGGGCATTGCGCGTGCCGACGCCACCGAACGCGACGAAGAGTTCTGTCGCATCAGCAATCGAATCCCAAGACGTCAGAGCGCGCAGCGGCCTGACGTCGCCGACGATGTGTGGCAGAATCGCTAACCCTGCCGCCAGCGAATAATTGTGCTTCTGGCCGGTGTAGCCGCCGAAGCAATTCATGAAGCGCTGCAACTGGGTCTTGGCATGGTGAAAGCGGCCGGCGCTTGACCATCCGTAAGACCCCGCAAAAATCGCCTCGTTGCCATAGGTTTGTTTGACCCGCTGCAGCTCCTGCGCGACCATATCGAGCGCCTCGTCCCAGCCGACCTCGACAAATCGATCATTGCCGCGATCGCGGTCCCGGCGTTTGAGCCAGCCTTCGCGGATGCTCGGCCGCGCAACGCGGATCGGGCTGTGAACCGCCTCAGGAATCGCGCGCAGGATGGGGGATGGGGTCGTGTCGCGATCGAACGGCCGGGCCTCGATCAGCTCACCATCCTCGACAATAGCCTCGAAGGTCCCCCAATGCGATGTGTGTATGTTGTCCATTTTTCACTTCTTTTATGTCAGCATGTCCGGCCGGTTCAATTCCGACAGCGATGTTGCCGCATTGGGCGCTTGGCCGGGCGATTCACTCTGTTCAGCCGTTGCCGTCAATTCAGGCGCACCACCTGTGACAGCGTCGGTCCGATCTCGTCGTTGACAATTAGATCAGCGTAGTCGTCCAGTGGCGTTTCCTCGCGATTGAGGATCACAAGCTTGGCGCCGTTCTTCTTGGCAACTACGGGAAACGAGGCAGCCGGATAGACAACCAGAGACGATCCGATTGCTATGAAGAGATCGCAAGCAAACGTCTCCTCCTCGGCACGCTGCATCGGCTCGACAGGCATGGCCTGCCCAAACGAAATCGTCGCCGTCTTGACGATCCCACCGCAGCGGCGGCATGACGGCAGCTCATCGCGGCCCAGGAAGCTTTGCTTGATCACATCGAGCTCGTGGCGTTCGCTGCAGGACAAGCAGGTCGCATAGGTGCCATTGCCATGCAGTTCGATGATCCTGTCGGATGGAACACCGGACTCCTGATGCAGATTGTCGATGTTCTGGGTGATCACAGCGGAAACGGTGCCGCGGCGAACAAGTTCGGCGACAGCATGGTGACCCGCATTGGGCTGAGCCCCGCGGATATCGGCATCGACGGCAAACTTACGCCGCCAGGCCTCGCGCCGCATGTCCTCGCTGGCCATGAAGTCCTGATATTCGATCGGCGCCATTTTCGTCCATATGCCGCCGGGGCTCCGAAAATCGGGAATTCCCGATTCCGTTGAGATGCCGGCGCCCGTAAAAACGACCGCTCGCGTGCAATCGGCCAGCAGCGCCTGCAATTTGGCGGCGGATGACGGCATTTTGTCCAAGTCATTCATCATGGTGACCATATTCAGCATGCCCGCCGACCGGGCGCAACGCTGGGTTCGTGATTCGTGCCCAACGTGCCATGGCAATGGCGCAAATGTCAGTCATTGGACAAAAAGGCCGCGCCATTGCCGCCCTGCAAGTGATCGTGCTTGAGTGGATGTGCGTGGCCTCTACAATGCACGGACCAACGGGATATAATCAAAGACCGGAGCGCATGCCATCGTTCCGCTGGATCGTGTCGGCCAGAATGTGTGGGGTCTGATCATGTTTGAACGTTTCGGTGGGCCGATCGGCACATCACTTTTTCTGTTTGTTTTCGTCTGCAACTCGGTCTGGCCAGGCCCCGATGCGTTGGCGGCACCCGGCGACAAGCTCGTCAGGGAAGCCGGACGCAGTTCCGAGACCCGTCAAAAACTGATGGCCGCCGGTGTGCTCGACGCGACGTCGGATATTGTTCCTGCCAGCCACGTCAAGGCCGCCGTGCAACTGTTCATCAATGTCTATTTCGATGCACCGCCCGATGACACGGCGATTGCCAAGCGACTCGACGAAATCAATGAAACGTTTGTTCAAACCGTTGATCTGCGAACCAGCGACTACAAGAACAAGATTGAGATCAAGATACCGGCGCGTTTGCTGACCGATCTTCGCGATTTGACGCCGGGTGTGGAAACTCTGCACGTCAGCGGCGATGGCGATGAGGCCCTGCGCTACGGAACTTATCGCTATCCACTGCTGGCACACACGCCACAAAGCCTCCTGCGCGAAATATTTTATAGCAATCGCAATCTTGTCGTGGAGAGCATGCAGAGCGACGAGAGCCAATTTATCATCAGCGGCCTCGTGCGCAGGGTCGCAGGAACGATCGATCATCATTTCCTGCGCAAAGCATTCCAAGTCAGCGGCGCAACAACAGCACTCTATGTGCGTTACGATCACAGAGCGCCGGAAGACTTCGGGAGTCCGCCGTTCTATGAGCCATTCCTAAAGTTTCTGGTTCCGCCCCGCGAACACCTGGAATTGGAGGAACCGGACGAGCGCCACGAGAAGCTGGTCGCGTGGGCCGACACTGTCTACGCGCGCGTGCTCAAGTACCGCCAGCCGCCAGAGTCGGTGACGGCAATCCGCCGGTTTGCGGGACAGGACGACGAACGGGCGCGTCAATGGCGCGAAGCTGAACTTGACGATTACAAGCGTGAGATGTTCGAGATTGCCGTCCTCGAAGATTTGGAAGACCGCATCGAGGGCTGGAAACGCTGGCGCAGGGATACGGCGTGGCGTCTGCTGGTGCGATCCGCCGTCAACATTGCTTCATCCCAATTCGACACCAAGAACGGCTGGAAGAATATTGAGGTGACGAACTGCTTTGCGGCGCGACCGAAGAATGACGGTGACAAGTTCGAGCAGGTCCGAATCGTTTTCGCGACCAATCGGGCCAGAGACCTGATCCTCGATGAGAAAAAGCCGAATGGCACGCGCTTCAACGTCAAGCGGCTGTTCAAGAACCAAACCGACGATAAAGACAAGCTGCATTACGGCTGCGCCTACATCACCGTGCCAACGGACTGGAATGCCCAGAAAAGACGCGAGACACATGTGTACGAAGACTGGGGTTGGCGCGAAGTCGTGCGTGAGACCGACCTCAATTCCTATTATTCGATCCGGCGCTACGGCTATCTCGGTAACAGCGAGGACAACGCGCGCGGGGAACGAGTCCGGTTCATTGATCGCGAACGCTGGCTGGCCGAACGCGAGCACATGGCCTTGATCTATGTGCACGGCTACAACACTGCGTTTCACGAGAGCCTGCTGCGCATCGCGCAAATCGCTGCCGCCAGTCAATATCCCGGACGGATCTATCTGTTCAGCTGGCCGTCGGCGCGTACGGTATCGTCGTACGTCGCCGATATGGACGCCAGCGAGAAATCGGACCCCTATCTCGCGGAGTTCGTACAGTCGATCCTGCTTGACAGCAAGATTACGCAGCTCGATGTCCTCGCCCACAGCATGGGCGGCCAGATGTTTCTTCGGGCATTCTCTCGCTTCCGGTCGAGCTTCGACCAGGTCAAGAAAGTGCGCTTCGGCAAGGTCATTTTTGCGGCACCCGACGTCTCGCAATCGGTGTTCAACGAGAAGATCAACGACATCCGGCCTTATACGCGCGGCGCCGACGGGGTCAGCGTTTACGCATCTTCGCTCGATCGCGTGCTGCTGTTCTCGTCGTTCCTGCGCGGTGGTCGCCCCCGTGCCGGCGACCTCTCTCGCGAAAGCGATCTGGACAAGAACGTCGTCAATATCATCGACGCGACCCGACCGGCCTGGTGGTGCGATCCGACGCAGTATTCGGTCCTTGGTCATACCTACTTTTCGAACAGCGACAACGTTCTGAAAGACATCATTGGTCGGCTGACACCAAGATGGCGTCTGGAGGGCAGAGAACGCTATCGCTATAAGAAAAAGCAGACCTGCTGGTATAGTGGCGACCAGAACGAAAGCGTCGCGTCGACAACGCAATGACGCGTTAGGCGATTGTCGGCGAGCCGGGCTCTGGTCGGCCATAAGCTGCAGCGGAGGGTGTGTCGGTGAGTGTGGCTGAACGATTTGAAAACGAACCTGTCAACAACGCCTTGACGCACGAGATTTCGGACTGGCTCGTCAGGCTCGATACGAACAATGTTTCCGAACGTGCAAACACCTGGGCCAAACACGCCCTTCTTGATTGGTTTGGCGTTACGCTCGCCGGATCCACCGAACCGCTGGTCGATATGCTCGTCGAGGAGTACACCGCCGAAGCCGGTGGTGCATGCACGATCGTCGGGCGCGGGCGTCAATCGATCCTCTCGCAGGCGGCGCTCATCAATGGTGCCGCATCGCACGCACTTGATTATGACGATGTGAGCCGCCGCCTCCATGGTCATCCGACGGTCCCCGTTGCGCCGGTGGTCCTGGCGCTCGCGGAACACCTCGGTGCATCGGGCCGCGACGTTCTTACAGCGTTCATTGTTGGCACAGAAATCGAATGCTTGATCGGCGAGATGGCTGGTCAC
>JBPCWB010000573.1:0-5004 GCA_051009955.1 Hyphomicrobiaceae bacterium
GTCAAGCGCGGATTGAAGCACACCGTGCTTGTTGCCGAGCTGAGCCGGCGATTTGGATATCCCGTTCGCCTGATCGAGGATCGGCTGGAAAACATGTCCGGCGGCGACGCGCATGGTCCCGATCGCATCTTCGATGTCGAGATGGCTTACGACGGTGATGGACGAGTTAACTCCATGCGCATGCGCGCGCTCGACAATGCTGGTGCTTATACTGGCCGTGCGCCATTTCAATTGGGCAAACCCGTAAGCGCTATCGTCGGGCCTTATCGCATTCGAAGCGTTGCCTACGAAGCGATTTCGGTGACGACCAATATCACACCGCAAGAAGCTGTCCGTGGATTTGGTCAGGCCCCCACAAACTATGCCATCGAACGGGGGATTGATCTGGTGGCGGAGGCGCTCGACCGCGATCGTCTCGACGTGCGTCGCAGAAATCTGATCCGCGCCGATCAATTTCCCTACACGATCCCCAGCGGCTCCACCTACGACAGCGGAGATTATCATGCCTTGGTCGACAAGACCTGCGCGGCGGCCGGCGGCTGGGACGGGCTTATGGCGCGCCGCGACAAACTGCGGTCCGAGGGTTGGCTCGCCGGCGTCGGCCTGTCGACATGCCTCGAACCATCGGGCGGCAACTCATCCTTTGAGCCGCTCCTCAACCCCAAGAACGACACGACAACGTGGATGGAATCCTGTGCCATTCACGTCGACGGCACCGGCTCTGTCACGGCAACGATGTCGACCACCACATCGGGACAGGGCCATGAAACCCTGCTGTCGACCGTTGTCGGTGAAGTACTGCACATCGACCCGGACCAGATTCGCGTTGCACGGGCGACCTCGCTATCCGGACACGCCACAAACAGCCCCGTCGGATCGCGCATGGCCGTCATGCTGGGTGGCGCAGCGGCCAAAGCCGCAGAAGAGATCCGTGACAAGTTCCGTGCCATTGCCGCACAGGAGTTCGATGTCGCATTGGATGACACAAATTGGCGTGACGCCGGCGTCGACGGACCGAGCGGGCAACGGCTCGACTGGATGGATCTCGTCCACATCTGCCATCGCAATGCGCACCGGCTTGCCGCCGGCCAACAGCCGGGCATTTCCGCGATCCACACGCTGCAGGTACCCACCGGCGGCGCTTTGCCCGACGCCCAGAACCGGATTCAGATCTATCCCTGCTACGCACTCGAAGTGCATCTGCTCCTGATGCGTATGGATCGCATCCTGTGCAAACCGGAGATCCTCGACTACTGGATGGGCCACGATTGCGGCGTCGAGATCAATCCACACATTGTGCGCGGTATGTCTCTGGGAGGGATCGCCCACGGTCTTGGTGCGGCCCTAATGGAGCAGTTCCGGGTCGACGCGTCAGGCCAACCGCAATCGCTGACGCTTCTGGATTATCCCATGCCGTCAGTCCATGAGATTCCCCGCGTCGACATCATCAAGCAGTGCACACCGTCACCGTTGACGGCTTTCGGTCAGAAGGGGTCCGGCGAGTCCGGCTATCTCGGGGCGCCCGCAGCCATTGCAGGCGCCGTCAACGATGCCTTGTCACCGTCCGGCGCACGCATCGATCATCTCCCCATGCGCATGTCCGAAATTTCGGACATTGTCGCCGCAGCAGAAGGCCGACCATGATCATCGACTCCCATGCCCATTTCGTTCCGCGTCCCATTATCGATGCCCTGCGTGGCGGAAAACCAGAATTCCCCAACCTCGCGAGCGAGGCGACCGATAACAGCGTCAAGCTGTCCTTCAGCGGTGGAGCGTGGACACGCTCGTTGTCGCCTGGCCTGTTCGATGCCGCGCAACGTCTCGACTGGATGGACTCGCAGAACATCGACCGCCAGGTCGTTGGCCCCTGGCTGGATATGACGGGCTATGAACTTCCCGAAGCCGAAGGTGTTGCCTGGAGCACGTGGTTGAATGCCGAATTGCTGTCCTTCAGCAAAGACAACGCGCGCTTTGTTCCGCTTGCGACCCTACCGCTGCAGTCCGGTGAGGCTGCCGCAAAGGTGCTTCGAGATTGCATGCGGGACGGATTCCATGGCGCTATGATCGGTACGCAGCCCAAGGGCAAAGGTGGTGTTCTTGATGACGCCGACCTTGCTCCGTTCTGGCAGGCCGCATCCGAAACAGGTGCCGCCGTCGTGATTCATCCGATGTATGACTGCGGTGACCGCCGCGCAGACAACTATGGGATGGCCAATGCAATCGGCCGGATTACCGATACGGCGCTGACGCTCACGCGCATGCTCTACGCCGGCATGCCCTCCAAATATAGTGGCGCCAAGATCGTCATTCCGATCGGTGGTGCGGCATTGCCATTCGTGATGGGCCGGTTGATGCGCAATTATGCCTTGCACAAAGACGAACTTGCTAATCCGCAAGAGGGTTTCGGTGCACTGTGGTTCGACACGGTCGTGCACGATGCGGCGACGCTCAAGTTTCTCGCCGATCAGGTCGGCTGGTCGCGCATCATGATGGGCTCCGACAAGCCCTTTCCGATCGGCGATCCCGAACCATTGGGCATCGTCGATGCCTGCGACCTGAACGCGGCGGACCGGGACGCGGTGGTTCGCGGAACAGCGACCGACCTCTTCCGACTGCAGTAACTGGGTTGCACTTAGTTGCGGGGTCGGTCGGGTGGACCGCCGTATGCGAACAGCAGGACGGCGGCAATCGCATTGGCGATGAGAACCACAAGGAATGGCAACTCATAGCCGCCGGAGAGTTCGATGAGCCCCCAGAACAGTGGCGGCGCCGCCATCCATCCGATCGAGAGAAACGAGAACGCACGGCCGTTCATTTCGGCCAGTTGATTGGGCCGCACGCGAAAGCTCATTGCGGTTGAAAACACGGCATTCCACGTTTGAGCGGCGATCCCTGTCGCTAAGGCTAGCAGGAGCAGCTGCCAGGCTGGCATTCCAAACGCTGCAAAGCGTAGCGCCACAATGGTCGCGATGGTCGTCAGGCAGATGACACCGAGCACCTGCATCGACCGCCCGGTCTTATCGCAGAACCATCCAAACAGCGGTCGGCTCAGCAGCCCGGCAATCTGCTGGTTCGAAACAAAGATCCCAGCCTGCACCGGCGTCAGACCGACCACTTCGAGAAGATAAAGGTAGGAGAAAATCATCACGGCAATCTGGGAGACAGCCAGAACGAGGCCTGCGCACCACAACAAGCGCAATGACGGCGGAACATTGAAGTAGTCGACGAGCGACGACAGCAGCCGTATGAACCTATGCTTTTTGGGCGGGATGACGGGCGTCTGCCAGCGGCGAATTCGGAACAAGGGCTGGCTCACGGTGACCATCAGTGCCCCGATGGCCAGTAAGGTCGATGTCGCAATGACGCCAACCTGCCATCCGGCGACAGCCATGGCCGGCGGCAACACACGACCGGCGATCGCGGCGGCCAGCGGCTGAGCGGCCTGGCGAAGCGACAGGAAGAGCCCGCGTCGGTGTGGTGGCGTGCGTTGCGTGACCAATGTCATTCCAACGGGACCCTGTGGTCCATAGCCCAGCCCGAACAGGAAAGACGCCAACATCGTCGCCGGCCACGTGCCGAAAAGACAGACCAGAAACACGCAGGCCATGAAGCTCATGGCCGCGACCAACGTTGCGACACTGCCAAGGTTGCGTACGAAGTGCCCGGTCAGCGGGCTTGAGAGCGCTGTGCCGATGAAGAAGAAGGTGACACCGAGCCCGAAGTCGCGTTCGTTGAGCCCGGTTTCCGCCGCCAGATTGGGGGCCAGGAGGCTGAACGTGATGAAGCCGAACCCCGCAATCCACTGCGCGAAGAAGGTGCTGAGCAGTGTCGCGATCGGCCGGTCCTGATTGGCAGCAGTGACTGCGCCTGTCGTCATCGCCCCACAAAGTTTGGGATTCGCCGATCCGCCGTCGCGGCGACTCCCTCTCGGAAGTCCTCGGTCTTGCGCAACCAGGTTTGCTCCTGCAATTCCTGATCCGTTGCCGCGCGGACCATCTCGGCCAGATCACCGCGCATCGTCTTGCGCGTCGACAGCAAAGCAAGCGGCGCGTTAATGGCGATTTCCCGCGCCAGATTCCAGGCCGCCTCACGCACTTGCTCAAGCGGGACGAGTTCGTCGAGAAGACCAAGCTGAAGGGCTTCCTCGCCCTTGATCCGGCGTGACGTGTAGAACATCAATGCCGCCTTCGTCTCTCCGATGAGCCGCGGTAGCGTCGCCGTCAAGCCGAACCCCGGATGAAAGCCTAGGCGCGTGAAGTTGGCCGCAAATCGCGACTCGGCACATCCGACGCGGAAATCCGGGACCAGCGATAGCCCGAAGCCGCCACCGATGGCGGCGCCCTGAATTGCGCCTACGATCGGCTTCTTGCAAGCGAACAACCGCACCGCCTCCATGTAGAGATGGCCCGCGGCACCTGTATTCGGTGCGTTCTGAGCGCTGCCGTCCTTGTTAATCGAATTACCGTCACCAAAGTTGGCGCCGGCGCAGAACGACTTGCCTTGCGCGCAGAGAAGGATCGCGCGGCACGCGTCATTATTGTCAAGCTCTTCGAATGTTTCGGCGAGTTGCTGGATAAGACTGTAATCAAAGAAATTGTGTGGCGGGCGCTGTATCTCAACAGTCGCCACAAAGTCCTTCACGGTCGTCCCGAGATCAGGAGTATTCGCCATTCTCTGCTCCTTAGATTAATTCGGCGCCTTGCGCGTGATGAGGGCGTCAACAATGGACACGCCGTCTCCAACGCCATGCACCACGACGGGGTTCAAATCGATTTCCTGGATGTCCGCTCCGTGTTGGGCGGCGAACTTGGACAGTGACACCATCAGCTCTGCCAGAGCCTGAATGTCGGATGGGTCTTCGCCGCGTACGCCGGCCAGCAGCCGCTGACCCTTGAGGCTTGCAATTTGGCGTTTCGCGACGTCGACGTTGTCGGTCAATGGTCCGATCGCCACGTCGTCGAATACTTCAGCGTAGATGCCACCGAGTCCGACCAGCAGAACCGG
>JBPCWB010000574.1:0-4526 GCA_051009955.1 Hyphomicrobiaceae bacterium
AGCTCATCTCGTTTTGTTGGTCGCATCGTTCATTCCTAACTTTACCGAATAGTACATAGTGTGCATGCGATATATGTGCAAGTGTAAATTTTTTTATCTATATATTTCAGCATACTACACTCTATATCGCCATCGATCGGGGGATGATGTTTCCAAATCTCCTTGACAAAGTTAACTGATCGGTGCAGTTAAAGCGCCACAAGGTGTACCGATCAGTAACCCTTGTTAAATTTTTCACAGCGTTCTGCGCGCAACCGAATGGAGACCGTTATGTTTAAGCGTTCAAATCTGACCCTTGGAAAACAAATCCGTGTAGGCATCATGGCGCTGGCCACGGCAGCTGTGCTGGCGATGTCCATTTCCGGTGGTGAAACTCTTGCAGAAAATAGTGGTCTGCCGGACCCTGGCTTCGAGATTGTTCCAGGCAGAACAGCACTGCTGATAACCGATCCGCAAAATGACTTCTTGAGCCCCGATGGCGTCACGTGGGGTGTTGTTGGGAAGAACATTGAAGCCAACGGTACCGTGGAGCACATCGACCAACTCTTCGCTGCTGCGAAGAGCGTAGGAATGCCGGTCTTCGTGTCACCCCACTATTACTATCCGCACGATCACGGCTGGAAGTTTGAAGGTGCACTCGAAGCCTTGATGCACAAGATCGGCATGTTTGACCGTAAGGGACCGCTTTCAACGAACGGTTTCGAGGGCTCCGGCGCCGACTGGCTCGATCAGTACAAGAAGTACATCAATGACGGCAAAACGGTCGTCACGAGCCCGCACAAGGTGTTTGGTCCCGATACGAATGATCTTGTTTTGCAGATGCGCAAGCAAGGTATCGACAAGGTCATCATTGCAGGCATGTCGGCCAATCTGTGCACCGAATCTCATATGCGAGCACTGGTTGAGCAGGGCTTCGAAGTGATGGTCGTGCCTGATGCGACGGCTGCGGCACAAGTGCCCGGCTTTGATGGCTTTGCAGCCGCCGTCACGAACTTCCGAATGATCGCCAGCCACGTTGCCGATACCAAGTCGGCCGTAGCAGCAATCAAGGCTTCTGCCATCAACTAGTAGGCCAACAAGCGCCGTCCCCTCCGGCGCGCATGTCTCCGACTGTCTGGATTTTCCCTCCCAGCCGGATGGTCGGAGACACTTCACCAACCGAACAAGTACCTGGAGCAGGCCAATGACCCGTCCACCCCTACCGCCCTTTACCAAAGAGACCGCGACTCAAAAGGTACGCGCCGCAGAGGATGGTTGGAACTCCCGCAATCCGGCCAATGTGGCGCTAGCCTACACGCCAGATA
This sequence comes from Hyphomicrobiaceae bacterium, assembly GCA_051009955.1. Classification (GTDB taxonomy): domain Bacteria; phylum Pseudomonadota; class Alphaproteobacteria; order Rhizobiales; family Hyphomicrobiaceae; genus Tectiglobus. The sequence continues at coordinate 1,305 of JBPCWB010000574.1, forward strand.
GTGAGTGGCGGAATCGGTCTGACTTCATTCGGGGCCGCGTGGAAATCGAGACCTTTCTCGCCCAAAAATGGGACCGCGAACAAGAATACAGGCTCATCAAGGAACTGTGGACCTTCAACCAGAACCGGATCGCTGTGCGCTTTGCGTACGAGTGGCACGATACCGATGCCAACTGGTTCCGGTCCTATGGAAACGAGAATTGGGAATTCGCTCCCGATGGGCTGATGCAGCGTCGCATTGCAAGCATCAACGATCTCGCAATCGATGAATCGGAGCGAAAGTTCCGTTGGCCGCAAGGACGTCGACCGGACGAGCATCCAGGCCTCTCTGAACTCGGTCTCTGACGCTCACCTTATCCAGCAACGGTCACGCCGAACCCCGCGAGATCACCAAGTCTGATTGCGCAATCGTCACGCTTTGCGTCGCCGATCGCGTTTCGAAACCGCCGAAATCCGGCGGATCCCTCCGCTGGCCCAATGGCATGCGGAATTCACCCAGCTGCCCAAGACGGGCGACAACCGAAGAAGGAGTATCGAAATGAATACCACCCAATCTCTGATCGCTGCAGCAACGTTCGTTAGCGTGATCTCTGCTGCACCGGCGGCGTTCGCCGTCGACGAGTACAACGTGTCGAAGGGAACAACGGTCGCCGGGCACGGCGTCGCCTTCCGCGCCAACGATGTCGTCGCTCTCGTTACCGGCCTGGGCGTAGTGCCAGGCCAGGCCAAACACACGCATGTGCATGACGGCGTCGCATACTATTTCGCGTCCGAAGAGACGATGAAACAGTTCGCAGCAACCCCTGAAAAGTATATGCCTCAATACGGCGGCTACTGCGCGTTTGGCGTTGCTGTTGGCAAGAAACTCGACGGTAGCCCGCGTTTTGCAGACATCGTCGATGGCAAGCTCTACCTGTTTCTGAACGCCGGCGTTTTCCGGAAGTACGAGGAAGACAAAGCCGGAGTGCTTGCGAAGGCTGCAGCAAACTGGCCTGGCATGCACCGCGTCTCAGTGGCGGAAGTTAATGGTGGCGGGAGCTAGTGGCTGAGCGGTACCCGACGGGACACCACTGGCGAGTCGCTCACGATGGTTGGAGTCGTGGTCATCATCGCCAAAAACACAACCGAGTAGGCGCGCAATCGTATGCGCGCCTACTTCCATCTTCCGCCGAACGATGTCCGTTCCTGGTCCCAAGGAGACCAAGGGGACTGCGGCACCGAACGTCTGCTCATCGGGGTGGAGCGGAAGCCCATGCCTCACGCTAATTATTTCTCCACATGACCCATTCCGGAAGTAAGTAGTTTGTTACCGCTCGACCGACATGCGATCTATGTACCATGCCACAAAATGTTCCACGGCTTGCTCCTTGATGCAGGAATAGGGTCCGGGTTGATAACGCGGCGACGCGACCCCCTTCGCATGATCAGAAACGATTTCATAGTCCTCGTCATTGACGAGCTTTGAAAACGCGATCAGATCCTCGACCCGATAATCCCGTTCTTCGATCGCGTCCCCTTTGACAAGCCAACTTGCCGAGATGCGCGTTGTTAACGCGTCAATCGGCGTGACGCGCATGGTGTGGACGTGATCGCAAGAGGCGTGGAGCCAGAAATTAGGGTACGTATTAGCGCGGCCGTTGCCCACGTCTGGATCGCGATAGCCGCCCATCAGTGGCGCAACAGTATGACCGTCCATGGTTTCCGAAAAACAGCCTTCCCGAAACGGTGCCCGGTTGGTGCGCCACCATGATCCGTTGAAGTTGGAATCCGATCGCACCATGGTGACGTCCAGACCGAGTGCTTTCCAATGTGATCTGGACTCATCAATCCGTGCCGCGATGGCCGTCTGTTTGTCGGGATCGTGGAGGTCCGTATCAAGCTGGATCCGCGCATAGTCCATGTGCTTTGCGGAGCAATGGTAGCATTCCCTCTGGTTCTCGATCACAAGTTTCCAGTTTGCCGCAATGTCATAGGTCTCCGTATAGGCGACCCTGGCGTTCTCAATGCCCTGCAGGTTGAGAAGCCTTGTCAGGTCATCCGCGGGCTCAAAATGCGGCGGCTCGTTTGCCATGGTGACGAAGATCAGACCTGCAACAACCTGAACATGCGCGTGTTCTAGACCGAAATCGGACTTGTCGAAGTTATCCGGCATCCAGTTGTTGTGAAGAAGTCGGCCATCCTTGTCGTAGGTCCATTGATGATAGGGGCACACCAGGCGCCTTGCATGGCCCGACGGCTTCCGACAGATGCGCGAGCCGCGATGCCGGCAGACGTTGAAGAGCGCACGGACCGAACCGTCGTCCTGGCGGATGACAATCAGTGAATCACCGGCAACGTCATAGGAGAAGAAATCGCCCGGCTCCCGGATCTCGCACGCGTGCCCGGCAAACAACCAACCGGTCCGAAAAACGCGTTCCATGTCCAGGGCGAAGATTGTTGGGTCCACATAAAACGGTTGCTCCAACGACCAACCGGGCCTGCGGGATTTGATGAGACCTTCGGTCATGACCCGGTTCCTGATGCACGGGACGAACGATGAGAACGCCGCCCACCATGCTATGACAGGTCGGTACCGGATCATAGTGGGTTCGGTTTTGTCAATTTCGCGCGAGCGAATGTGGGCGTCGTTGGCGCAACGTCAATCGTTGGTGAGCACTGAAATGACCGTTTCTTCGACGGAATTCAATAATCTCCCGCTGGGCCATGTCAGCCAGTAACTGCCATTCATTGTCAGCCGTTGTTCAGACAATTTTACAAGATCGCCAGTTTGAATGGCGTTTCGTGCGAGCGCCAATGACGCAAGGTACACACCCGCATCCGAAAGCGCTGCATTTTGCGCTGCAATTAGGCTATCGAACCGCAAGACCGGTTGGCTTAAAGCGAGTTCCCCGGTGGCGGCAGACCATTCGTGCCAGCCATCCCGCGGCCCGGACACCGCGACAATAGGCAGTTGGTGCCAGTCACCGTCGGGCGCTTGTTCAAGCAGGTCTGCGGAGCACGTTGGCACCAACTGTTCTTGATACAATTGAACAGCCTCCCGTTCCTCCCAGCTACCGCTGCCGAACCGCACTTCCAGATCGGCCTGCGCGGCATCAAAGTCTGTTGTTCTATGGATCGCAGATACTGAAATCTGAAGCGTGGGAATAGCGAAGCGCACTTTCTTGAGCCTTGGCGCGATCCAGAGTGCGGCAACCGACGCAGGAGCGGCAATCGTAATCTTGGT
>JBPCWB010000575.1:0-3124 GCA_051009955.1 Hyphomicrobiaceae bacterium
CCGACGGCGACTTCATCCAATCGTTGATGAAGCCGCAATGGGAATCAGGCGCGTATGCCGACTGGATTGCGCCGCCGAAAGTCGGCATTGACAACAAGCCGGGCGATTTCGAATACGTTCAGATCCACAACGCATAAGAGCAGCAATCGCTATGAGCACGGCCGCTACGGCACCGATCAAGCAGCATCTGATTGACCCCGAGATCTGCATTCGTTGCGGCACGTGTGAGGAAACGTGCCCGATCGATGCCGTGACGCACAATGACGACAACTATGTCGTCGACGCTGACAAGTGCAACTACTGCATGGACTGCATTACGCCGTGTCCTACTGGTTCTATCGACAACTGGCGCGTGGTGCTGGAGCCGTACTCCCTCGAGGATCAGTTCTCGTGGGACGAACTGCCGGAGCAGGAAGAGATTTCCGCAGACGCCAACGGCGGTACAATCGGAGCGATCGAATCCATCGATCAGGAAATCGAACGACTTCTCGAAGAGGCCCACCAGGGCGTAGGCGGTCGCAGCGTGGCGCCGGCCTCGGCCTCCAAGCCGAGTATCAATCTGTTCAATCGCGCCCGACCGGCTGTCGGCACCGTTCAGGGGAACTTCCGACTGACCGGTCAGGGCACCGACAGCGACGTGCGCCACATCATTCTGGATCTCGGTGATCAGGTGTTCCCGGTGTTGGAGGGCCAGAGCGTTGGCGTCGTGCCGCCGGGAGCGCGCGAAGATGGGCGGCCGCACAGTATCCGTCTCTACTCGGTCGCAAGTCCGCGCGACGGTGAGCGTGCAAACACCAACAACCTCGCTTTGACGATTAAGCGCGAGGAAACTGGCGTGTGTTCGAATTACATGTGCGATCTGGGCAAGGGGGACAAGGTCGAGCTGACGGGTCCGTTCGGTGCGACCTTCCTGATGCCCGATGATCCGCAGGCCAACATCCTGATGATCTGTACCGGCACGGGTTCGGCGCCGTTCCGCGCGTTCACTATGCGTCGCCAGCGAACCTCACCAACGGCAGATGGCCATCTGCTTCTCTACTTCGGAGCCCGAACGCCCGACACGCTCCCCTACTTCGGGCCGCTGAAGCGCGTGCCGGACTCCTTGATGACGCAGCGACTGGTCTATTCGCGCGTGCCGGGGCAACCAAAAACGTACGTTCAGGATCAGATGAGAACTGATGCCGCACTCCTGGCACCTTACATCGCGAACCGGCGCACATATATCTACGTTTGCGGTCTGAAGGGAATGGAAGACGGTGTCGAGAAGGCCCTGGAAGAGGTCTGTGGCGATGCCGGTTTGGAATGGTCAGCCTTGCGCGCGCGGATGCGGGAGGATGGTCGCTTTCATATCGAAACCTATTGAATTTCGAGCTTGGCCGATATCATGAATCTAACAACGACATCGACAGCCCGCCCGCCGGATGGCGTAGCGCAAGACTGTAGTACAAACGCGCAAACCAACGATCTGGATTTCCTAAGAAGTCTTGGCCTGTGTGTCCGTTCTATCCGGCAACGCCTGCATCTCACGCGCAAAACACTGTCCGAGCAGTCCGGTGTATCGCCGCGCTTCATCGCCCAGCTTGAATGCGGCGAAGGCAACATTTCCATTATGCGCCTGAAGCGCATCGCCGATGTGCTGGCGATGCCGTTGGAGGCCCTCGTCGCGCTGCGCGATGATGCCGCCGCTGCGGAGAGTTTTGAGCAATTGCGCGTGTTGCCATCGAAAACGATTGCGCATGTCGTTGGTCGTGTATCGACGCCGTTCGCACACAACCGCGTAGCATTGATCGGTTTGCGCGGCGCGGGCAAGACAACGCTCGGAGCGAAAGCTGCTGACAAGATCGATGTTGCGTTTGTCGAACTCAATGCGGAGATTGAGCAGCGCAATGGCCTCGGCATCTCCGAGATCTTCGCGCTCTACGGTGAAGAACGATATCGCAAGCTCGAACAAGAGGCGTTGGAACAGATCGTGGCCGAGGATCGCCCGATCGTCATGGCCGTTGCTGGAGGAATCGTCGAGCACCCGGATACTTACCGAACGCTCTTGGAGAATTTTGCAACGATCTGGCTGCAGGCCTCGCCGGACGAACACATGGCCCGCGTGCTGGCTCAGGGTGATCGCCGCCCCGTCGCGGGGCATCCTTCGGCAATGGAAAACCTTCGCGAGATTCTTCGGGACCGCGAACAAGCCTACGCCCAGGCGCATTTTCAGCTCTGCACGTCGGGCAAGCCGGTCGCGCAATCCGTCGACGATCTGGTGGACCTCGTCGAGCCGCTCTGCCGCAAGAGCATGCCAAAACCAGTTGGCGACCGAGAGGAGCATGGTCGCTGAGATCGGTTCTACCGGGCGCAGTCGACGCAGGTTGGTATGGCGGGATCAACGCGCAGGCGCTTTTCTGCGATATCTTCGCCACACGTGACGCAGTAGCCAAAGTCGCCTTGGTCCAGTCTCAGCAATGCTGATTTGATCCTCTGTAGTTCGCGCTCGCGGTTGCGTTCGGCAGCTAATGCCAACTCTTGCTGCTGGATCGCGTCAATTCGCGAGACGCGACCAACACTGGATTGGTCGAGTTTCACGGCTTCGCGAGATTGTGCTGACATCTCTCGAAGTGACGCCAGTTCGGCCTGCTTTTCCAACAATTGACTTCGAAACCAGTCATGTTCGAGTTTGCCCATACCGTTGCCTTCTCCTCCCGGCCCACTTTTTCAGCTGAGCCCGGGCGGAAAGGCTAGACCCTTGCCGCACGCTTGTGAATGGCTTTGATCCTATTGCAGCCATGCGCAGCGCCGCGAGCGGTCTTCCCGATCCTCAAGAAGAAAGACAAACGAAAACCACCCCAAGCCGAAACTCGGGGCGACAAACGACCGGCGTAGAGATGACTGGAATGGAGCCGTTAAGCCAGCAGGTGATGGATGTTGCCAACCTGCTCAATCAGCTTCTCAAGCGGTGGAAGGTGCTGCCAGTCCTGCATGCCAGGCAGCTGCAGGGCCAACGCAGCAATGACAATCGAAGCGGCGAGACCGGCAGCCGTCTTCACGAAACTGCGCTTGCGCGGTTCGGCAGGTTCCGACGCTCGTGGCTCGGCTTCGGACAACCCTACCACCGTTGCAACCAGCGCCTGCG
>JBPCWB010000576.1:0-3315 GCA_051009955.1 Hyphomicrobiaceae bacterium
ATGCGGACGTGGTGGAATAGGTAGACACAAGGGACTTAAAATCCCTCGGCAGAAATGCTGTGCGGGTTCAAGTCCCGCCGTCCGCACCATTTGGTGATACTTCGACCACATCTCAGCACGTTGCGGCAAGCATTGACCCTTGCTCTCGAGTGCAGATTGCGGGTGCGGATGATCGTTGTTCGCATGGCTGCTCTCACGACTGATCACAGACCAATCCCATATCGCACATTTAGAGCGATGCGGGCGGAACGTCGATTCCGATTCAATTCAAACTTGGACTTGGCTCTGCTCGGTGGACAGAAAAGGACTGGCAATTACGCGTATTGCGCGACACCCGCATTCGCGCGCAGCGAGGATGCCAGACAAAGCTGAGCTCGCTAACTCGAATGATGCGACCAGGGTCACAGAAAACTTCGACAGTCCTGCATCAATTCCGTGGTCTTCGTCTCCAGTTGTTCAAGCCAGCTAATGAGATCCGCCTGGCTCATGAAACGACCTTCCTCGATTTCCCTGGTGATCAACCGATCAAAAAAAGCCAATCGCTTCGCGGAATCTTTCGGGCTGATTATCTGATATCCAGCGGAGGCGACACGCCATTTTTCAACGCGCGGCCCGTGCTTGGCCCTAAAGCCTGCGTTGCCCGACGACTGTCGGTAATAGTACGCCGGCAAAGAGTAGCGCCCATTGGCTTGGCCGGCCGCAACAACTGCACGCCCTTCGGGACGAGCTTTGGCTACGAACGGTTCAAGCGCTGCCATAACCTTGGCGCAGGAATCGATCCTTTGCGCGAACACGATCGCGCGTGAGACTTCGCCCCTCGTTTCCCAGGACACATAGGCCTGGACCCCGGACGCGAGGCCGGCAATCCCGGCAAAGACGACCGCAATGAGTTCGACAAGTGACAAGCTCTTCATAACTTCGTTCCCAATGACTAAGCCGGCAGGTCAGCACGACCCCAAAAAATCATCTGTCGAAAGGAAAAAACAGATGGTTCAAGCCGAACCGCTCGATTCCTAACGGAGACCGACGGTGCACCGGCTGTAATCGCCCGCCGAATTTGGCAGCAATACGTCTAACGGCGGATAGGTGAATGGAACGCCGCATTTGTTGGAGAGGATCGGCAGCGGCTGGCAATTGAACCATTGGGCGGAAGGTTGCGACCATCAATGTGATCACCTGGCCGGCACCATCCCAGCATGCCGCAGGTCAAGCGGTGGCAGCAATGCCGCACTGGTCCGTCGAAGAGTGCGGTCCTCGCCGCAAAGATCGGGGAAACTGCGGGGCGGACGGCAGCAGCAATCCCCCTCCGCAGCAGCCAGCATCCACGCATTGAGTGTGTATCTCCAGTGGAGGAAGTGCCTCGATAACATGTTACCCCAGCGTCCATAGAGACCACATGAGGTTTTGTTCTCCTTGACCGCCTGAGAGGCGTCCGGTCACACGCCGGGTGGTTCGTTAACGTTCCAAGGGTATCTGACGTGTCTGACCCTCAGTGACTCGCCCGAGCGGCGACCGCTGGACGGTTCGGACGAGGCTCAAACGCAGTCTTCGATCAAGCGGCCTCCACACGTCTTCCTTATTGCCGCTATAGTGGTCCGACCGCTTCGCCTCGCACGCCATCCGACTGCGTGACAAGCGCCTACAGTCCGGAGCGCGTTGCAGGCGTCACTGCCCGGCTGTCGGCTGACTGGCAAAACGGCTTTCCGCCAGGGGAAGTTTGAAAGGTTTCGTCGGAGGAGGTGTCAATGTCCGGATCTCACGGAGTTTCAGAGCACTATACCAGTGGTGGACTCGTCGGGCGAATAACGGCGGGTGTTGCTTCATTGGGCAAGTCAATTGACACGGTCACCGTCGACGACCTTGCGCCCGTTGACGAGTTCCATATTGGCGGACGGCAGGCCTCCGAAGAGTTTCTGTCTCAGCTTGGGCTGACGGCCGAAAAGCATGTTCTCGACATTGGTTGCGGCCTCGGTGGTGCCGCGCGGTTCGTCTCCAGTCGTTACGATTGCCGGGTCACCGGTGTCGATTTGACGTCCGAGTTCGTCGAGACCGGTCGGGAGATGTGCCGATGGGTCGGTCTGGAGCGGAATGTCTCTCTGCAACAGGGCAGCGCCTTGGACATGCCATTCGGCGACGCAGAGTTTGACAGCGCCTATATGCTGCACGTCGGCATGAACATCGAGGACAAGGAACACCTGGGCACCGAAGTGGCCCGCGTGATCAAAAGCGGATCTCTCTTTGGTGTTTACGATATCATGCGGACTGGGCAGGGCGAGCTACTGTATCCCGTTCCTTGGGCAGCGCATGCTGGTCTGAGTTCTGTCGTTGAGCCGGGTCGCTACAAAACGGCTCTTGAAGCAGCGGGCTTTGAAGTCGTGGCTGAGCGCAACCGACGGGATTTCGCCTTGGACTTCTTTCATGCGCTGCAGACGAAGACGCAATTTGCCGGCGGCCCTCCGCCACTGGGGCTTCATCTGCTGATGGGCGCGACCGCCGCAGAAAAGATTGGCAACATGGTCGAGAACATCAGGGCGGGCCGGATTGCGCCGGTCGAAATGATCGCGCGCAAGTCCTAGGTGACCACCGACGCTGAGCCCTCGGCTGTAGGTCGGGCATCGACTTCAAAAGAAATGACCGGGTGACGCTAGAGATTTGCAGTCCCTCGCCGTTTGCCCCTCACTGGCAACTCCAACTCCAAGGATCCGGTAAGGACGGCCGGGAATTGTGCGGGGCTGCCGCTCAGTCAAGGGAATTGATCCAGGCTCGTTCCGTGCGTGGTGCTGACCACAGGCTCCGATTTGCAGCGCGATAACCTCGCTTGGACCCCATTCGATTGTCGCTCGAACCAGCCTGAAAAAAATTGTTTGTCGCGTGGTCGATCTGCGCCGCCAGGCCAAGTGTCGCTACAAGTTGCTACTCCGCTGCGCCGCCAGGCAGCAAGCTAAGTTCTACTCCAACAAGAGAATTTTAACCTAAAGAGGAGGCGGCCAGCTACTCAGATTCGCTTTGTGATGACTCCAGATCACCACAAATCCGACTAACCTGCTGGTAATTAATACTCAAATTGAACGTTGACGATCGGACAAATATGCCTCCTGATCACGGTGGCTCACATATTCGTGAGCTAGGAGGCAAGGCATGAATAGTCGACCGAGCGATTTCACCATCAGTTCCACCGACCATTGCCAGAGCAGTGGTCTGGACGTCCCGCCACGCTGACGAGCGGTTTCCGCTTTTGCCGGTTGAGCGCGCAAGCCCTACGACCCGATCGGATGATCTCGCGCAGTGCAGTCATCTGCTCGTCCGCATCTTGAT